>NZ_JBNDKT010000014.1:0-222243 GCF_050435685.1 Paraburkholderia sp. GAS448 | reverse complement strand
TATCGCCTTGAACGAACCGCTTCATCTTGCTCATCCTCCGCTATCGGATGAAGAATTTTAGCGCTCCAAAAATGCGTTTTGACACACTCTGGGCCGGTCACTGCCCGACGCGGTCGCCCGAAATCGACCCGTTGGAGTCATTCAACGGACAACAGACTTGATGACCGCTTTCAATCCCTCTTCACCGCGCGGCCGAAACACGTCCGGAGGCGGTGCGCCAAGCCCAGTTAGAATGAAGCGCACTCTATCTAAATCCATCCGCTCCGGGCGGGTAGGCGTATTCATCAGGATAGAGAGGCCGGAATAAGATCGTTTTTGCATCTTCGTTATCGTTCCTATTGCCACCTGCAAAATAGCCTGGATCGACGTGGAAATAAGCGTCGCTGTTCGCGGGGATAATCATTGGTGTCGCATAGGAGACCTGCAGAGATTTCACTGGATCTAGTCGACTTTGAAACCTCCACAGATTATGCTTGTCCACCGCTGATATCATTGCGCACGCACGGTTAATATCAAAGCACCACTGGCCGCGGTTCTCAACAACCCAGACATCTTCACCAACAGAGCTTCCAATTCTTACCTCGGTCGCAGACCTCGGATCGAAGGGTCTAGCAATAAGACGCCCTGGAACGGTCTTCGGCATTGGCGGGATGTTGAGAGTGCATTTTGATTTTGAAGCTGTAACACAAGCGACGACATCTGTTGTTCGCTTATCCAGTGCCGACTGGAGATCCGCAACTTCCTTTCGAGCACGTTCGACCGAAAACTCACCAAATTGGTCGGTATTGTTCAACATATATTGCAGATCAGAAATCCGCTGATAAGTAGCCTGATAGTACCGAGCCTCTGCATCGAGATTTGCAGTCGAGACACCTCCCTTTGGGCTATCCGCAAAAAATTGATCATAACGGGCGACGATGTAGTAAAGCGTACTAGCCTTTTCAGAAGATGTTACCTTGGTAGAGTATTTTCTTGCGTAATCGAGTATATCTACAGGGGTGCCCGTTGGATACTCTTCGCTCTGCCCAAGCCGGAGGAGGTGAAATTTTATTCTACCGCTTTGATTAAATTGCTGTAGTTGCTTGCTAGTATCGACATCTAACTTCCCGTCGCCCGAAAAGGCCGTTGCCGCTGCACTCAACGTCAAACGCATCTGAGTTTGCTCGGACTCAGATTTACTTTCACCGACATAGACACCTGAAAATAAGCCACCGGTCACTTTTCCAACGACGAAGCTATCACCGCAAATTCTCTGAAAACTTTCAATGGAGGCCTTAGCTTTTCTACCTATGTCTGACCAGTTCACCTTGGAGCTGTCAAGGATTAATTTTTTATTGTTTTTAGCAAACACCGTAACCCTAAGATACTCTGAGAATTGATTTAAAGTACGAGAATGAACTAATTCAAACGTTGCACTTCCCTTATAAGCTCCTAAACCCATCGAAGCAGCCGCGGACACGGCAAGGGTTTGCTTTTCAAAGTAGTCTTCAATAGAGTTTCCATGGTCAACGTCCAATAACCCGTCCTGCGAAACACTCTCGACCGCAGTCGGCAGGGACGCTGAGTACGAAACACACTTTTGATATCGCGGCTCCTCGTTTACAGAATCCCAGCCAATGAGGAAGTCCAGCGGCTGTTCCCCTGGTACTTGGTTGCCCCCCGGTTGAGCGCTAGCAGGAGCCTCCGGAGAAACGACGGCCGGCGCGACTCGTAATTTTAAGTCATCGCCAGCGCCTGATGCTGACCAAGAAATCGAACTACAAACCGTCGCAATAAGCACCGTACCGAAAGAACACAAGTGCCTCATCATTCCTCCCTTCTTTTATAAATTAAACCTTAGGAGATCTTATGGCACCCGGCCAGAAATATTTATTTCATGGAATATTTGCATGAAAACATGTCTTTCCAAGGGCTAAACGATACGTCATCGTATTAATTTCGAAATGGTATGACTAAGCAGATCGAAAGAAACGATTGGTAGTTACGCGGATCGAACGTATCAGGTCGAAACAGAAAGCAAAAAGGCCAGCGCTGTCACAACGCACCAGATTTCGATTTGTTCTTGATCGCAATAAGCGGACATTCGAACGTCCGTCAAAGAAAGGGTTGGAACGACCGTTCATGGCCGGCAGTACGCGTTCGTACCAACGCCGGAAAGCTGTCATTGAGAATTCCAGCATCCTCACAACGGCACGTTCATTGAGCTGGTGCTATCGGCAACTTTCGGACTTTCGCGCCGCTGAGCCGACGGACATTCGAACGGCGGCTTCAGTCAGTTAACGGGCGTTCCGGCTAATATCTACCAATCTTCTGTAACGGATCATGGGCATAGGGGCCGATTGCGTCGTGTTGGGCATGAAGCGCTCCAAGCGCTGTCCTTTAAGCGTGAAAGTCGCGAGCAAAGACTCTACGTCGAGTTGATGTCTCTGCAGGCGAAGCAGGCGCGCGTGGAACACTGTATTTCTCCAGAACAATCCCTGCGGTGCTCAGGAGATACAGCGTCTCAAGGCGTGCGGATCCACAGGTGATAACGATATTCAGCCTCGCTCACCGCCTGCGTGTTGTCGGCCTTTCTCGGGTTGTCCGGGCTTGGCAGTGAGGGAGCGGCGGCCACGCCGACATGGCAACGTCAATCATGCGATCGAGCGCATCTGCATCAGCGCCGGCCTGCGGCAAATTCAAAACTGCATGCAGCACCCCGAGGTAATGCCACGCGAGTGCGTCAACGTGCGTGTCGTTCGGCAATTCGCCATTCGCGACCCCATCGGTCAAGAGACCTGCAAGCATCTCATACTGAAGACCCGCGCTTGCTCGCGCAGCTACCGTCCCCAGCGCTGTAAGGTCCATCATCTCTGCGCAGCTTCGCGATATCAAGCAACCCGCTGGACGCTCCGGGTCAGGGCGCGTCGGCAAGTAGGCACGTAGGATCCCTAGGAGACGCCCTCGTGCGGTATCTGCTTGGATCCCGTTCATTCGCTTGAGCACTCGCTCCGTATATGCCGCAAGAGCCTCCCGGAAGAGACCGTCCTTGTCACCAAATCGTTGGTAGAGGCTGGAACGGGACAAGCCTGTCGCCTCGGTAAGGTCATTGATTGACGCCGCCGCATAGCCGTGGCGCCAAAAGACCTTTATGGCCGCATCGATTGCGGTCGCGTCGTCGAATTGTGGCTTTCCGCTCATGGAACCCACATTAAAAATCTTGACAAACAGGAACGTTCGTTCCAACATTCTTGTACCGTTCGTTCCATGATACATCAAAGGACTCTTCATTGCGTATGAGCGGGCGCTCGAACTGAAGGGACTCGTGATACTTCTGGGCGGGCCACCATGATCTCTACCTTGCACAGCGCGATGCGGCAATCACCGCGGCAATCGACTGGTTTCAAATGCATCTCTAACATCTTTCGTTTCGAGGATAGCCATGACCACAACTGATACCCGTTTGTCGCAGCTTCACTGGGAAGTGATGACAAGGAAGCGTGGCAGCGCTACACAAGGGGTTCCACCAGGCAGGGAACATCTCCAATGGGTTTCAAATGCGGCGACCCTCTTCTGGACTGATCGCGATGCCCTTCTGGTAGACACTTTTCTTAGCGAAGCACATACGACTGAGCTCGCCGATTGGATCGAATCCAAAGGCAGCACGTTGCGTACTATCTACGTGACACACGCTCACCCAGATCACTTCTTCGGGTTGACTCTGTTGTTGAAGCGTTTCCCGCACGCGCGGGCAATCGCACCAGAAAATGTTGTGCAAGGCATGCATGACACGATCACACCGGAGATGCGTGCGCACTGGAATAAAGTTTGGCCGGGGCAGGTACCTGACGTGCTGACGGTTACCGAAGTCCTCGATGCGAAGTCCTTCATGTTCGGGGGCCATGAATTTCGCATTGTCGACACTGGACATACCGATACAGACGATACGACGGCGGTCCATGTTCCGTCGATGGATCTTGTGATCGCTGGGGATGCCGTCTACAACGAGACACATCCGTTCATGGTGGAATGTGATCGCGCTGGCCGACAAGCTTGGCTTGACGGGCTCGAAATAATCGCAGCGCTTAATCCCCGGTTTGTCGTCGTAGGGCATGGCCCGCTCGAACCCGACAACAGTCCAAAGCATATCGCGGCGACCCAGGAATACATTCGCGATTTCGAACGGCTCAATCAAAATACTTCCACACCTCGCGAACTCTATGATCACATGCTGACGCTATATCCCGACCGCATTAATCCGGGATCGCTCTGGGGCAGTGCCAATAAAGCAAAAAGCGAAACGTGATAGGAGTGCGAACCATGAAAGCAATTCAGTATCGTGCGATCGGTGGTTACGTCGAGAATGCGCTCGTTGAGATTCCGTCGCCTACGCCTGCGGACGATCAGGTGCTCATTAGCATGCGGACGGTAGGGATCAACCCTCTCGATAACACTTTTCGTTCAGGCCATCATTGGGCGGCAACACCGGAAAATCTGCCGCGTGTCGGTGGTCAGACGGGAGTGGGCCAAGTCGTGGAGTCAAGAAGTCCGCTTTATAAGGTCGGTGATCGCGTATTCGTAACAGGCCCAGGATTCGGCATTATTGTCGACGGGACTTGGAGAGAATTGGTCGCAGCTTCTCCGGCGGGATTGGCCCCCATTCCTGAGCATGTGGATGACGATAGTGCGGCGGCTTTTCTCGCGGGAGCCGGATATCTGACGGGGTATCTCGTGCTTACACAATTTGTGGACTTTAAGCCAGGACAAAGCATTCTTGCTCCTGGAATTGGTGGTGCTGTGGGGATGGAAAGCGTGCAGATCGCCCAGAAGTTAGGCGCATCGCTTGCGATTTCGACTGCCAGTACAACGACCAAAGCAGAGCAGGCACGCGCGGCAGGTTATGAGCATGTCATTGATCTCTCGAAGGAAAGTCTTCGCGACGGGGTAACTCGATTGACCGACGGCAAGGGTGTGGACGTCATCGTCGACGGGATTGGTGGACGACTCATCGGTGAAGCACTTGGTTGCCTGGTTGCAGGTGGAACGTACGCTGTGGTGGGTTACGCCGGCGGGCGGGAAGTGAACGTCAACCTGACTGACATCATCTGGAAATCCGCCCAGGTTCGTGGTTTCACATTGAGAGGGTTCAACGCCGAGACCCTGGCGAACGCGCAAAAGACCTTGATCGGCTATCTTGCGGACGGCACCATTCAGCCAACCATTTCCAAGCTCTTTCCGCTTGCCGATGCATCCGAGGCGGTTCGTTATCTGATCGAGGATCGTCCGTTCGGTCGGGTACTAATGCGTATCGCTAATTGAGTTACCTGACTATATAAGGCACATGAAGCGATCGCTTCCAATAGGCAGCGACCTCAGCTAAGTGAAAGCGGCACAACAAAAGAATCCCCATCCATCACCACTTGATGGTGGCAGTTTGGACGACGGCGGCGGGATTACGCGTCGATCCTGCAACGAGATAGTCCTGAATTCTGAGTGTGATTTACGACTGGAGAAGCATAAATGTCTGATCTGTTTAGCCCCTTTTCGCTAAAGGGTGTAACTCTCCGCAACCGGATCGCCGCGTCGCCAATGTGCCAATATTCGGCCACGGATGGTTTTGTCAATGATTGGCACTCGGTACACTATGCCGGGATTGCCCGTGGCGGCGCCGGTCTCACAATTGTCGAGGCTACGGGGGTGTCTCCTGAAGGCCGTATCACTCCAGGTTGCCTGGGGATCTGGACTGACGCCCACGCGGAGAAGCTTGAGCCGATCGTTCGATCCATCGAAGCTGCTGGTTCCGTTCCGGGCATTCAACTAGCCCACGCTGGGCGTAAGGCAAGTGCTAACCGTCCGTGGGAAGGCGATGACCATATCCTCGCAGGAGACCCGCGAGGCTGGGAACCGATTGCGCCGTCGGCCATCGCTTTCGGTCGTCACCTTGGTCGCGCTCCTCGTGAGATGACGCCTGAGGATATTGCGAGAGTTCAGGACGACTTCGTCGAAGGGGCGAAACGCTCGCTTCGCGCCGGATTCAAATGGCTCAATCTGCATTTCGCGCATGGCTATCTGGGGCAAAATTTCCTTTCGGAGCATTCCAACAAGCGACGTGACGCTTACGGCGGCACGCTCGAGAACCGCAGCCGCTTTCTGGTTGAAACCCTCACTGCCGTTCGGGCTGTATGGCCCGAAGAGTATCCACTTACGGTCCGCTTGGGCGTCGTCGAGTTTGATGGCCGCGACGAGCAGACTTTGTCGGAGGCAATCGAAGTGGTCAAGCGCCTCAAGGCGGCGGGCCTCGACATGATTGATGTGAGTTTCGGATTCTCGACCTACGAGCACCAAATCCCTTGGGGACCCGCGTTTATTGTGCCATTCGCCGACAGGGTCCGGCGTGAGGCGGATATTCCTGCGTCAACGACGTGGAACATCGCGACACCGGAATTGGCTGACGCTGCCGTGCGTGATGACTGCGTCGATGTGGTCATGATCGGTCGATCACTCCTGCAGAATCCTCATTGGCCTGATCTTGCCAGTCGTGCATTGAAGCGAGACACAAAACCATGGGTGCTGTCAGCGCCATATGGTTATTGGCTGGAACGCTACGGTGTCGCACAACTGACCTGACATCAAGCCACCCTGGTTCGTGACGCTAGCTGACTGCGTTGACGAGCGAGATCGCTCGATGGCAAGACTTAAAGTTGCTGAGTTTGACGTCGCAAAATAGCGGGCGATCAGTCAAAACCAGTCCGCGTTCTGCGGTACAGCGGCAGTCAAATTTAATATAAGGCGTAGTTAGTAATCCAAATGGATAATATTGACAAGTTAGATTCAATGAGTTCAGATCTACCCGCGCTGGTCTTCATTCATGGGTTTCTCGACGGAGCGGCGGCGTGGGACGAAGTGGTGAAGTGGTTAGGCTACCGGGCCGCTGGCGCACTGTGTGTGGACCTTCCCGGTATGGGGGGGCGCGTGGATGTAGAGGGCCCGTACAGCCTTGATCGCTTTGTCGAAGACGTCGCCACCCAGGTTGACACGTTGACGCGTCCGATAATCCTTGTAGGCCAGAGCATGGGTGCACAGATAGCCGAGTTGGTGGCGGCGAGATTGCAGGAAAGGGTTTCTAGCTTGATACTAATTACGCCAGTGCCTTTACAAGGAACTGGTCTTCCGGACGACGTTATGAAAACGTTCCATGCGCTGGGTGGTGATCCCGGTGCACAACGTGACCTGCGCCGTCAGTTGTCGGTCAATCTCGACGACGTGCGTCTTGAGAAGTTGGGCCGTCTTGGTGACAGAGTAGTTCCCTCGTCAGTCGGTCTCTTTGCCGACATCTGGAACCGCGGGCACGAGTCGGGTTCTCAGCACACGGCATACAACGGTCCCGTTTTGATTGTCAGGGGTGGAGACGATGCCTTCGTCACGGAAGAAATCGTGTACCACTCCGTGATACCACGATTTACCAACCCTACAGTCGTTTCTGTCGACGGCGCGGGCCATTGGCCACATGTCGAGCAACCGCAAGCCGTCGCCACTATCCTCGATGCGTTCCTGACTAACCTGGAACTGACCGCGAGCATGAAAGTTCAGGGGCAAGGATGGGTCCGCGCGTGGGAGCAAAAGTCGGCGAATACATTTCGTGAGGCTTTCGCATCGGACGTCATTCTAGAGGCGAGCATCATGTCCAGGCCCGTCGCCGGCGCGGAGCAGGTCAAGAACGTGCTGGAAGCGGCCAGCAAGATCTATGAAGCGTTGACCTTCACGCACGAAGCCACCCTCGGCCCGCGTCAATACCTCGAATGGGAAGCGCGTGCATTTGGTGGAGAAAGGCTCTTGGGAATCACGATCCTCACGAAGAATGAGGATGGAAAAATCGTCCACGCCGCCATTCATCATCGCTCGCTGGGCAGCGTCCTGAAGTTCTCTGCCGAACTTGGCCGTCGCCTGTACGGCAAGGTCGATGACAGTCTTTTCTATAGTCAAACTTGATAGGCAAGCCGCCTCAGGAGTTCAAAATGATTAAACGCACCGACGTGGAATTTGAAGTTGATGGCAACGTCAAGCTTCGCGGCTGGCTCTACGTCCCGCCCGGCGAAGGGCGGCGGCCGGCCATCACGATGGCGCATGGTTACGCCGGCGTGAAAGAACATGCCCTCGAGCCGTTTGCGAAAGCCTTTGCCGACGCCGGATTCGTCGTGCTGCTGCATGACCATCGTGGATTCGGTGCGAGCGAAGGCACGCCTCGCCACGATATCGACCCGTGGCGCCAGATAGCCGACTGGCGACGCGCGATCAGCTACCTCGAAACACTGGATGTGGTCGACGTCAAACGCATCGGCTTGTGGGGAACCAGCTACGCCGGCGGCCACGCTATCGTGCTCGGCGCGACAGACCGGCGGCTGCGCTGCGTCGTCGCGCAGGTTCCGACCATCAGCGGCTACGAGCAGGGCCTGCGCCGCATTCCCCCCGAAAACGTAGCCACGATCGAAGAAGCGTTCGCCGACGACGACCGCGGGCAGTTGCGTGGCGACGCGCCTCGCCGACAGGCGGTCGTGAGCGACGACCCGAGCGTTGCTGCGTCCTATCGAGCCAAAGATGCCATCGGTTTCTATCTGCGGCCGGTGCCGGAGGGCGCGTGGGATAACAGCGTCACTATCCGTTCGACGCGCGCCGCCCGGATGTATGAGCCCGGTCACTGGATTCCCAGAGTATCGCCGACCCCGCTCCTAATGGTTGTGGCCACCCATGACACCATCACACTGACTGACCTGGAACTGGCCGCTTACGAACGCGCGTTGCAGCCCAAGCGCCTCGTGACCATCGAGGGCGGACATTTCGATCCTTACTTGTCTATGTTCCAGCAGTCCAGCGGGGCCGCAGTCGAATGGTTCAAGTTGCACCTCGGCTAACTGCACTTCGATGATCAAGGAATTCTTCCATGGCTCATTTGATAGTCAGCTTCGACGGTCGCTTTGCGACGATCATCCCGGATCACCCTCCATAGATTCGCATTGACGATCGAATGGTCGACGAGTGTGAGACCGCGCTCATGCAATCGAGCGCAGCGACGCCCGGGGCGTGATCGTATGCAGCGAAGGTAACGACTTCTCCTTTGGAGGCGTCATCCTGCTCTGGCCCGAAGCAAGCCCTCACGAATTCCGCGCCCGTTTCGAGCACTGTGCGTCGGTGTTCAATCGTTTAGAGCGGATTTCCCTGCCCGTGATCGCGGGCGCCGAGAGGCCGGCCGCTCAACCTGGCGCTGACAAAGTGTGGCATGCGATAAGAGTATCCCGTTTCTCTCGTCGCGAAAGTTCGCTTATACGGGCACTTGAGAGTACACGTCATGATTATTCAATCTTTGTGTTTGCGTCACAACCTCCCTGCTGCACTACTCTTTTCGCTGCTGACTGCCTTGACTTCCGCGCACGCTGCCGACGTTACTGCAAGCGATACGCAGGAGATTCATGACTTGTTCGTGCGGCAGGCCGAAGTCGAAACGGCTCATGACATCGACGCCTTGGAGGACATGCTCGCGCACGCCGTCCCTGGCAAGCACGACCCCGTATCGTTCGTGGCTCGCGCATATCGGTTCTGGGGCCGAGATGCCGTCATCGAGCACTTCCGCAAGACTTTCACGGGCACTTGGAAATTTGAACCCGATCAGAGCGCCATACGCATCCTGCCGTTGAACGGCGATACAGTACAAATATATGCACCTACTCGCATCACACTCGGATCAGCCGGCCAACCCGCCAAGACTGCGATGTTTCTGATCAACGAAATTGCGATCCGAACGCCATCCGGCTGGAAGATCTCGGCAGTTATTCCCGTTCCGGCCGAATAAATGAACTGCGAAGCAGATGCGCAACAGTAATCGCTCTCTTACTTCGTAGTCTTGATCGTTGGTACCGCGAATGCGCCTTGGCGCGTCACAGTGGTCGATCATTTCATTTGCAGAAACAGGCAAGGGTGACCATGTCGTTGCGGACTGGCATACGCGGAAACCTGACCGGACAGGCGCTGGGATCACTCGTGCCTGGCGGCGGTCTCGATCAAAACGATTTCTCGATCCCCGTCGTTAGCGCTCACCCGTATGCGCCCTGGATTTCTCAACCAAGAAACTCATCATGTCGACAATCCGATTTCACTACATGACCACTTTGACGCCCGAGCAGTTTGTCGCCGGACTCACCGACTTCGGACCAGGCCGCTCGAAGCTGTTTGGCAACAGCGCAGATGAGTACCTAAGGGTCCATCATCGTGGTCCCTTTCAGGCCGATGTTACGGAGGGCTCAGGCGGCATCTGGGAGCGCCTGTACTACGACTGGTCCGATCCAGATCGTGTCGTCATGACGACCACCGACTCCAACGTCTGGGGAGGTCGGTCGGGCCACACGTACACGCTCACGCGTCTGCCCGATGGGAGGACCGCGCTAGATGCGCTCGTGGTGCGCGAAGGCAAGAATATCAAGGGACGGATTCTCGCGTTCGTGCTCGGAACCATTGGCAGGCACGTTCTAGAAAAGGCGTTTGCAAACAGCATCAAGGTCGTCGAAGCCCGGAACAGCGCAGCGAGAGAGGAGTGCACGCCCTGTGCCTATTGACTCTAAACGGCGGGTGAGCACGAACGCGTGCCCGCTGGACCGTCCGCTGTCTAAATCGGGCGCAGGACGTTTGACAGAAGCGAGAGTCACACGGGTCATTCATATCGACCAGCTTTTCAGATTCGTCGACCGCACTTCCCCGTGGCGCGCGAGGCACGAGAAGCTGCGGGAGATGCTTGCTCAAGTCGATGATCGAGACTCAGGAGCGCGCGGGCACGCGCACATACGCTCGTTACTGCCTGGCGTGTTCCAGCTTCCCCGCCTGGCACTTCCAGGGGGCAAATTCAAGCTGCGCGCCCGGCCTGAATTTGGCCGGCCATCAGGCCGGCCTGCGAACGATCATTTCCGCCACCTCGTCACACCACGCGATATAAGCCTGTTCCGCCAACACGCCGCGGCGCGTCACCAACAGCGGTCCAAGCTGATGCTCGGTCAGCACGGCCTGCCTTTCGAGAAAGAATTCAAGCTGGGCCTCGTGGTCCGCGCGCACCGCACGAATTTGCTGCAACGCAATCTCGCGCGGCAGCAAATCGAAACATAACACCCGCAGTATCTGTTCGTCCTTGATGGCCGGGCGCGGTGATCCATTGGCTACCCAAGCCGTCAGCTCCTCACGTCCAGCATCGGTCACGGTGTAGATCGAGCGCTCCGGTCCGCGCGTTCCAGGCAAGCGCTCCGATTTGATGAGTCCGTCCTTCTCCAGCTCGCGCAATGCAGGGTACACGGAGCTGTGCTCAACCGACCAGCAATGCTGGCCCGCCATCTGCAGCCATTTGGTCATCTCATAGCCCGAACGTGGCTGGTTATATAGCCCGGCAAGGAGAACATTCTTCAGTGGTTTTGTCTTGCTTACCTTGGCTTCCTTCAGATCACTCACTCGCATTCACTCCTTGATCGCGTCAATGCGCACGCGCGGAATGACTATGTTTTTTTTGACATAGTCATATAAACCGTGTAACTATGTATTTTCAGACATAGATGATTCTATCATGAATGCGGTCTCCGTTTTCCCGATGCCCCGGGCTGCGATTGCGCGAGCCGTCGTAGCTTTGGCCGCGTGCGGCCAGTCCGCGGGTATCGTTTTCACCCGGCTTGCCGGGGTCGAGGCTGCGCCGGCCAGTGCCGACAACATCATCTACGCCAACGTCGTGGGTGCGCGCACTGAAAGCAACCTGGGCTTTCATGCCGCCGGCAAGGTTGTCGAGCGGTTCGACGATTCCTGCCAGACCGATTCCTGAGGTCCGTTGCACATGTTCTTCATTTTTCTCACTAACACAAGGAAGAAAATCTTGTCCCAAGAAACCATCCTCGTCACCGGCGCCGCCGGCAGCGTCGGCTCGACCGCGCGCGCGGCCATTGCGATCCTGCTGGAGCAGGGCCGTCGCGTGCGTGCCATGGTGCGCAAGCTGGACGCGCGTGCCGACACGCTGCGTGAGCTGGGCGCGGAAGTCGTGGTCGCCGATATGCTCGACATCGTCGCCGTGCGCGCGGCAATGCAGGGCTGTTCGTCAGTGTATTTCACGACATCGGTTTCCCCCGACTACCTGGAAGCGGCCACCAACGTGGCGGTTACGGCCAAAAGTCTGGGTGTGAAGGCCTTCGTAAATCTGTCGCAGATGACGCTGTCGCAGATGAGCGAGACAGAGACCACCGGTAGTCCGCAACAGAAGCAGCACTGGCTCGCAGAGCAGATGCTGCGCTGGTCCGGCCTGCCAGTGATCTACCTGCGTCCAACCGCTTTCTTTGAAGGCTTGTTCCTGCCGACGGCCAAGGGCATCCGCGACGATAGCGCCATCCGGCTGCCGTTCGCTGACGGCAAGACCTCGCCGATCGCCGCCGTCGATGTGGGGGCTGCCGTGGCTGCTGTCCTGGCCAACCCTGAGCCGCACATCGGGAATGTCTACGAATTGACCGGACCCCAGTCGCTGACGATGGCCGAACTTGCCCAGGAGTTCAGCGGCGCTTTGGGCCGCACCATCCAGTACGTCAACGTGCCGCCGAAAATCTGGGAAGCGAAGCTCCAGGAGTTCCAGCAGCCGCCGCATCTGACCGCTCACCTGACCGTCATGGCCCAGTTGCATCGCGACAACCGCTACGACCGCATGACCGACACCTTCCAGCAGCTAGTCGGCCGTGCGCCAATTTCCGCCGCCGAATTCGCTCGCCGCCATGCGGCCGCGTTCACGCCTGCCTGATCGCTTCTATTAACAGGAAACAATGATGGAATTTGTTCTCGCTTTTCAGCAGCCACCCAACGTCTATGACATCTACGCCGATCCGCTAAAAGGGCAGCAAGTCTTCCTCGCGTGGAAACAGTATATGGGCGCCATGGCGGCCGCCGGTGTCATGCGGGCCGGCACGCAACTCGATCCACGTAACGCCAGCACCGTGCGGGTGCGCGACGGCCAACGCCAAGTCCAGGATGGCTCATCCCGGGAAGGGCACGCGCTGTGTGGCGGCTTTGTAGTGATCAGTGTCGGGACGCTGGAAGAAGCCTTGAATTGGGCTGAACTCAGCCCGAGCGCATCGGACGGGTACACGGAAGTGATCCCGGTCCTGCCGATCATCCCCGCGTAGGCACCCGTCTGCGCTTGCATATGGCACTGTCATCGCCTGACCATAGGTCGGGCGCTTTCTTCTCCTTACAAAAAATCATGTCTGCTACTCCTGCCAGTCAGGCCGAGAAGATTTCTACCCGTCCTGGCAACATGCCACCCAACAAGCTGTTGCACGGTCCGTTGTTGTCGCAATTGATCCGCCTCGCCTTGCCGACGGTCGTAGTGCTGTTCATGACGACCTTGCTCGGTGTCGCCGAGACCTATTTTGTCAGCTCACTGGGTCTGAAAGCGGTCGCCGCCGCATCGCTTGTGGTTCCCGTCATGATCTTGATGACCACGGTATCGAGTGCTGGCATCGGCGGCGGCGTGTCGTCGGCTATCGCCCGCGCCACCGGCGCCCGCCGCCAGGACGAGGCGGAAAGCCTGGCCTGGCACGCGGTCGTCATCGCCGTCGTGGCAGGCGGACTGTTCTCGCTGGTGGTGCTACTAGCCGGCCCCGCGCTGTATCGCAGTCTCGGCGGCAGCGGGCCGTCGCTGGACCAGGCGGTGCGCTACTCGAACATCCTGTTCGGAGGCGCGATCCCGTTCTGGATACTGTTGCTGATGCAGGCGGCGCTGCGTGGGGCCGGCAACGTCAAGGTGCCAGCGATGATCATCCTGGGCGGCGCGGTCGCCGGCCTGATACTGTCACCGACGCTGATTAACGGCTGGCTGGGCGCGCCGCGCATGGGTGTGGCGGGTGCCGGCGTCGCCCAGGTGCTGTGCAATATCGCCGCGCTGGGCGTCGTGGTCCTCTACATGCGTTCGCCTGCGTCGACGCTGCACCTGCGCCGCTATCCGCTGCAGCGCAAGCATTTCACCGCGATCCTCCGTGTTGGTTTGCTGTCCGCGATCAACGCCGTTATGTCGGCCCTGTCAGTCACAGCGCTGACGGCAGCCGCCGGCGCCATAAGCGTCACCGCCATCGCTGGCTATGGCATTGCCTCGCGCCTTGACATGCTGCTGGTGCCGGTGATGTTTGGATTCGGCACAGCCGCGATCACGCTGGTGGGCACGAACCTGGGCGCAGGCAACGTGGCGCGTGCGCGACGCGCGGCGGTCGTGAACGTACTGTTCGTTGCCGGCGTGGTTGGCCTCGTGGGACTCGTTGTCTCGCTTTTTCCGCAGCTCTGGCTGGGTATCTTTACCAGCGATAGCGCCGCTGTGGCTGTCGGCGCGCAATACCTGCACGTGGTCGCGCCTTTCTACGTGGTTCTTGGTGTGATTTTCGAACTCTACTTTGCAGGTCAGGGAGCACAACGCATCCTCTGGCCGATGACTGCAAGCGTGGTCCGTTTCGTATTTGCACTGGCCGCGATGGTGCTGGTCCTGCGAGGTTATGCGAGCCTCCACACTGCTTTCGTACTGGTGGCAGTCGGCATCGTCGTGGCAGCAACCATCAGCCTGCTTGGATTCCTGCGCACCCGCTGGGAGCGTTAGACACCAGGGGGCATTGGTGGCCGGCCCCGCATGGCGGCAGAGAATAGCTACCCGTCCAACATGTCGAACGGCCGTTGCGCGGCCACCCAAAGCGGGCGCCGATCCCATCGACTGCTACCACGCGACGCACCACATCGGGCTGCAGCAGTCGGCGCAGACCGATTGCCTTGAAATGGCCTACCAGACCTCGCTGGCCTGCGCGGCGAGAAAACAGGAGTTCGATCTCGCATCTCGACGAGAAAGAGTCCTGCTTCCAATGCAGCCACGAACCTCCAAGTGGGTAGCCAGTGAATGACCGATGTACTCTGACATCGGGCCTACGACTCTGCAGAGGCTGGATGACCGAGAAGGGTCGTTCACTGCCGCTCGGGGTCTTCCGACTTTCATGTTGGATATGCCCGTTGCATGAGGCGGCAGTCGGCCAGTTACGGCCAGTCACGTCGCATTGGTGACTGGCCGGTTCGGCGGCGACATGAGACACCCACCGTAATGCCGTGCGTTCGAGGCTTGTCACGTCGGCGCTACCGTGTCCCGCAAATCGAGGATCCTGGTTGATGGGATGCCAAGCGTGCATCGGAAATGTGGTCGCACGCGATCGCCGACTTTCTTTCGGATAGTCGAGATGTAGCGCAATGATCATTACGTCATTGTTGGCGCCAGCATTTCCTGCCCCGCTGTCACCGTCTATCGAAACCCGACTTGCCTCCCGCCCAGTCACCTTCGCGTTTTTAGTCGACGATACAGCGTGCGTTCGCTCATCCCGAGGTGTTGAGCGAGCGCGCTGCGTGTCCCGGAGAACTCCTCTGCGAACCGTACGAGCTCACGATCCGTAAGCTCGCCGCGTGCCGAAAATGAGGGTGAGCCCGTGCTGTTGCCCAGATGCGCCGACTCCGCCGCCACCATGTCATCCGGTAGATGTTCGATCCGGATCACCCAGTCGTCGGCCAACAGGCAGGCGCGGTCGAGCACGTTGCGCAGTTCCCGGATATTACCCGGCCAGGAATAGGCATGGAGCCTCGCGAGCGCGTCCGATGCAATGCTGAACTTGCGGCCCGCAGTGCCTTGTGTGCTATCGATACGCTGGAGTATTGATTCGACGAGCAGCGCGATATCGTCGGGGCGCTCGCGCACCGCCGGCAGGTGAATCGGAAATGCACTGATGCGGTAGTAGAGGTCCTGGCGGAACCGGCCGTCGTCGATCATTTCCCGCACCGGTTTGTGCGTCGCCGCCACGAGCCGGAAATCCGCGCGCAAGGTCTCGATGCCGCCGACCCGGCGGAACGTGCCGGACTCGATGAGCCGCAGCAGCTTGACCTGCATTGACAGTGGCACATCGCCGATTTCGTCGAGAAACAGCGTTCCGCCTTGCGCGGTCTCGACGAGACCCGGTTTGCGCGCGGCTGCGCCAGTGAACGCCCCCTTTTCATAGCCGAAGAGTTCGGTCTCGAACAAGGCCTCCGTGATGCCGGAGCACTCGACAACGACAAATGGGTGTTGCGCTCGCTCGCTTGCCTCATGAAGGGCGCGCGCGAACAGTTCCTTGCCGGTGCCGGACTCTCCGAGGAGCAGGACCGGCAGCATCGAAGGCGCGACGCGATGCAGCGCCGAGATCGCTGCGTTGAACGCTGTCGAGCGCCCGACCAGGCCTTCCGCGCTCGGCTTGGCGGATGCGCCGCGCACCGTCGAGAGCCGCTCGACGTATGCCACCACCTCCCGCTGTGCATTGAAAATCGGCCGCAACTCGACATCGACATGTTCCGGCCCGCGAGGCGTGTGATGAATATGCAGCACGCGGTCGGGGCCGCGCAGTTCAAATGCCCGTTTCATCGGACAGTGCTCGCCAGCCTGATCGCAAGGGACGTCGTAGTGATGCGAAACCTGGTAGCACTTGCGGCCGAGGTGAGGCTGGCTGGCGACGCCGAACTGACGTTGATAAGCGGTGTTGGCGGCAAGGATGCGGTACTCGGGATCGAGCACGATCATCGGTTGAGCGTCGTGCTCCAGATATGACACGAGTGCATCGACCTCCAGCGCTCGAGGCGGTTCGTCCGGCATCGTCGCGACGGGCGTGATCGGTATGAATGACTTTAGGGATTTCACGGCGGCGGCTCCGGTAAACCTCACTATACGTCGACACTGCCACAACTGCCACCTGACTGCCAGAACTGGCAGTCTTCGCTCGCTGCTGGCCGTCCGAGGACGGCATCGTCCAATCCAGGTAGATAAAAATATTGACGAAAATCAACAACTTATATGCCTTAAGTCAGATGGGAATGACGATGGCACGGTTCTTGTACTGATTGCACCGACCCTGCCGCATTGGAAGCCCCATTTTTTGAGGAGAGGATGTTGAATACCACGAGCCCCATGCTGGTCGAAGGTTTCTTCGACCCCGGTACCTGGACGATCAGCTACCTGTTGCTGGATGTCCGCACCGGCGACTGTGCACTGATCGACAGCGTCCTCGACTATGACCCGAAGTCAGGCCGTACCTCCACGACGACCGCCGACAAACTCGTCTCTCGCGTCCAGGAGCTTGGCGTGAAGGTCCAGTGGCTTCTCGAAACCCACGTGCACGCCGACCATCTGTCCGCCGCGCCCTACCTCAAGGAAAGACTCGGCGGAACGATTGCGATCGGCGCGCAGGTGACGCGCGTGCAGGACGTGTTCGGCAAGCTTTTCAACGCCGACTCGAGATTCGCGCACGATGGCAGCCAGTTCGATCACCTGCTCTCCGACGGCGAAACATTCGCCGTCGGAGCGTTGCAGGCGCGCGCCATCCATACCCCGGGCCATACGCCGGCCTGCATGACCTTTGTGGTCAGCGACGGCGTGCAGATCGCAGCCTTTGTCGGGGACACCCTGTTCATGCCCGACTACGGCACCGCGCGCTGCGACTTTCCCGGCGGCGACGCCCGTACGCTCTACCGGTCAATCAACAAGGTGCTGAGCCTGCCGGCGGACACGAAGCTGTACATGTGCCACGACTACCAGCCCGGCGGGCGGCCTTTGCAGTTTGTCAGCACGGTAGCCGAGGAACGCGAACACAACGTCCATATACGCGACGGTATCAGCGAGGAATCCTTCGTTGCGATGCGCACCGCGCGCGACGCGACGCTCAACATGCCGGTGCTGATGCTGCCGTCGGTGCAGGTCAACATGCGCGCCGGACACATGCCCGATCCGGAAGATAACGGAGTGCCGTATCTCAAGATTCCCCTCAACGCAATCTGAGCCGGTGCACGTAGTTAGTAGAAGCAACAGGAGAAGTCGATGGACATCAAGAAACTGACGGCTGAACTGGCGGTATCACAACAGATTGCCGCATCCGACCTGCGTGCGATCGCGGACGCCGGCTTTCGCGCCGTCGTCTGCAATCGCCCCGACGGCGAAGGTTCCGACCAGCCCAACTTTAGCGAGATCGAGGCGGCGGCCCGTGAACAGGGTATCGAGACCCACTACCTGCCAATCGAGTCCGGCAAGGTCGGCGATGGCGAGGCTGCACAGTTCGGCGAACTGATGCAGGCACTGCCGAAGCCGGTGCTCGCCTATTGCCGCACCGGGATGCGTGCCGCGACGCTGTGGGCGCTGTCCGAAGCGCCCCGCCGGGCGTTGCCGGACATCGTCGCCGCTGCCAAGGCAGCAGGCTATGATCTGTCTGCGCTGGCGCGGCGTATCGCCAACGGCGGCAAGGTTCCCGTCGAAGTCGCCGTGGCCAGTCACGACATTGTGATCATCGGCGCAGGCGCCGCCGGCGTGGCGGCAGCCGCGAGCTTGCTCGCGCGCGACCGCAACCTCGACATCGCCGTCATCGACCCCGCCGAGGTCCACTATTACCAGCCAGGTTGGACCATGGTCGGAGCCGGTGTGTTCGATCCCGAGACCACCGCCCGCGAGATGGCCGCCGTGCTCCCGCGCAAGGTGCACTGGATCAAGGCCGCGGTGGCTGCGTTCGAGCCGGAAAAGAATTCGGTTGTTCTCGAAGGATGCCGGGTCGTGAGCTACAGGCAGCTCATCGTCTGTCCGGGACTGAAGCTGGACTGGCATGCTATCGACGGGTTGCCGGAAACCCTCGGACAGAATGGCGTGACGTCCAACTATCGCTACGATCTTGCTCCCTATACCTGGCAGCTCGTGCGCGAGCTCAAGGGTGGCCGCGCGCTGTTCACCCAGCCGCCGATGCCGATCAAATGCGCCGGGGCGCCGCAAAAGGCGATGTATCTGTCCTCGGATCACTGGCGGCGTTCAGGCCGGCTTGACCAAATAGATGTCCAGTTCTTCAATGCCGGGGCGGTGTTGTTCGGCGTGGCCGACTATGTCCCGGCATTGATGGAGTACGTCAGGCGTTACGACATCGCGTTGAACTTCGGCTTCAACCTGAGTGCGATAGACGGGCCGGCCAGGCGCGCGATATTCAGGCGCACACTCGAGAACGGCAGCGTGGAATCGGTGACCCGTGAGTTCGACATGATCCACGTGGTGCCGCCACAGAAGGCCCCGGACTTCATCCGCGTCAGCCCGCTGGCCGATAAGGCGGGCTGGGTCGACGTCGACCAGGCGATGCTGCGCCACAAGACCTACTCAAACGTTTTCGCGCTCGGCGATGCCGCGAACACGCCCAATGCGAAAACCGCCGCCGCCGCGCGCAAGCAGGCACCAGTCGTCGCCCACAACGTGCTTGCCGCCCTCGGGAAGGTCCGGGGCGAGGCAGCATACGACGGTTATGGATCATGCCCGCTGACCGTCGAACGCGGCAAGATCGTGCTCGCGGAATTCCTCTATGGCGGGCAGGTCGCGCCGACGCTGCCGACCTGGCTGATCGACGGCAAGCGCCCGTCGCGACTCGCGTGGTTGCTGAAGGAGCGCATCCTGCCGCCGCTTTACTGGCAGGGGATGCTCAAGGGGCGCGAGTGGCTGGCGCAGCCTGAACTCGTGGGCTAACGCAGCGGTGACTCACAACCTATCGGATTCCTCATGCTAACTTCACTTATCCTCGGCGCCATCGTTGGCGCGGTGCTCGGCCTGACCGGCGCGGGTGGCGGCATCCTCGCAGTTCCGGCACTGGTGGCCGGCATGGGCTGGCCGATGCAGCAGGCGACGCCGGTTGCGCTGGTTGCCGTGGCGGGCAGCGCTGCGATCGGCGCGCTTGAAGCATTCCGGCAGCGGCTCGTCCGTTACCGCGCCGCGCTGTTCATGGCCGCAGCGGGTGTGCCGCTGACCTCGCTCGGCGTGCGCCTTGCCCACGCGTTGCCGCAACGCGTGCTATTGGCGCTGTTTGCCACCGTCATGCTGGTGGTGGCCGGAAGGCTGTTATCACAGGCTTTGCGGCGCGCACACCCGGACAGCGCGGACGCGCGGTTTTGCGTCGGCCACATCAATCCCGACACCGGGCGGCTGATCTGGTCGTGGACGACCGGGGCCGCACTTGCGGCGACCGGCGCGTTGACCGGGCTAATGACGGGACTGCTCGGCGTGGGCGGCGGCTTCATCATCGTGCCTTTGCTGCGCAAAGTGACCAACGTGTCGATGCACGGCATTGTCGCCACGTCGCTGATGGTGATCGCGCTGGTCGGCAGCGGCGGTGTCGTCGCGACGGTCCTGCACGGCGCGCCGCTGCCGCTCGAGCTGACGCTCTGGTTCAGCCTGGCGACGGCCGCCGGCATGGTGATCGGGCGGCTGGTCTCGCACCGTCTCTCCGCGCTGCATGTGCAGGTGGGTTTCGCGGGGGTGTTGATCTGCGTGGCGCTCGGCCTGATGGCAAAAGCCGCACTAGGTAGGTGATCCTGGGGCCGACACATTAGAAGTGCGGTAGTCGATCGTCTCATGTCAACTTCGGAACGGACGCTTGGGAAACTCACCTCAAGGCCTCTATCGGGTCGTCTTCTGCCCGAGGCTTTCCTATGCCCGCATGGGCATCTCGAACGGCGTAAGCGAGACGGGATGTGACGGACGGATGACGCCAGGCTGGCTGTACCGGATTCTTCAGTTCTGGCCAACGGGGCGCTATTCGGGCACGCTGCAGCGTGGGGTTATGGCATTTCCGCAAATCGATACGCGTTCCTTGAATTGCAAGGCTTTCCGGGGCGTAAAACCAGCCTGATTGCGGAAATAAAAGTGACGTAACCCATTGATTTTATTGTATTCTCGCTGGGACTCATAATCCGCCTCCGAAAGGACACCGTGGGTTCGACTCCCACCCGGCCCACCAAGCCTGGCTTGGGTTTGCGGGTTTTCATGTAGTGAACACCGATTTCCGCAATCCAGATTTTTTGCGGAAACAATTCTGGCCGGCGGCCCTGTCGGCGTTACCTCGGCAGCGGACTTTATATATCACGCTGTGATGGTTAGGCGGCGGAGCCGCTGACAGGTCCGGGGGAGTCTTGCCATTTGTGCTGGCCACAACTGTGCCAGTGCGCAAAACAGACTGCCTTACACATCGAGACTGCCGCGTATGGTGTCTGCCGGGGCTGGTGCATCGGTGCATCGAAGGTGAATACGGCCGAAGCCGGGCAGTGACATTGCGGCACCTGAACCGGAATGCGTGGGATCGGTAACGTGGTTCAGGTGCACCGGTTGCGAATACCTTGAATAGACAAACTTCGGGTAAAGGTGGGCCAACTACGGTCGCTGGTACGAACTTTCATGCTGACATTCGTGCGGCGGCTCCGTACCGGACAGTGGACCTTCGTGCAACGAACATGTCAGTCGGGTCCTCGGCCATAACCGTCATTCGAATATCGGCGTTGGTCAGGCGGCTATGGGTCTCATTCCTGACATTCGCAGGTCGGCGGTCGCGAATGTCCGGTCTCACGGAAGCCGAATTCGTACTTTCGACCCCCATGCGCAGATCGCAACAATGCGCAGCTCATATGGGGATATGTGGTTTGCTCAGGGGACGGCGCGGCTTCCGGCAAGGTCAATCGGCGCGGATCTGGACATAGTTTCAGCTGCGGATTGAAGTGGTGGTCCCACTTGAGGAGACTGCCATGGCAAACACCCGATCACATCAACTCACCGGTTTCGACTGGCTCGCCAAGGGGCCGCTTGAACCGTTCAAGCGGCATCTGACTGAGCGTGGTTACCTTCCTGCCTTGATCGAGTTCTTGCGGAGGACACCGGGACAGGCGAACGGCCATTGCACCTTGGAAGCAGTTCAACCCCGTGCCGGGGCCGGCGTGCGCGGAAAAACAGGGATGAGGTATACAGGTGAACGGCGGCGCCGCAATGACCGACGGACCAATGGTGCGCGCTCGCGGCCTGCACGCCGTGAAGTGAGCCCGCCTGGAAGCATGGTCCGGGATTCGTCGGCGACAATGGTGAGCAGCGCAAGCTGCATCCCGTTCACGAGATCGAGTCAATATCGACGCATCCCATGGCGCTGCCGTTCACTAACAAGTGTGGAGGAGGCGATGGCGATGCGCAAGCGCGAAGACAGTCCCAAAGTGTTTCCGAATGCCGCCGGCATTGATGTGGGTGCCTCGAGCCACTGGGTGGCGGTGCCTGCAGCGGCGGCTGATGAGCCGGTGCGCGAGTTCGGCGCGATGACCGATGACCTGCACGCGCTGGCCGACTGGCTGCTCGCGTGCGGGGTTGACACGGTGGCGCTCGAATCGACCGGTGTGTACTGGATACCGGTGTACGAGGTGCTTGAGCAGCGCGGGCTGAGCGTGTGGCTGGTTGACGCGCGGCAGATGAAGTACGTGCCGGGTCGCAAGAGCGACGTGCTCGACTGCCAGTGGCTGCAGAAGCTAATGAGTCTGGGGCTGCTGCGGGCGGCCTGGCGTCCCGGCGATGAGGTCTGCGTGGTGCATGCGGTGGTGCGCCAGCGCGAGGTGCTGCTCACCGAGCAGGCCAGCTGGGTGCTGCGCATGCAGAAGGCGCTGGTGCAGATGAACCTGCAACTCAGCGAAGTGCTCACCGACGTGATGGGCCTGACGGGCCAAGTGATTATCCGCGCCATCGTGGCCGGCGAACGGGACCCGAAGGTGCTGGCCGCTCATCGGCACGGCCGGGTCAAGCGCAGTGAAGACGAGATCGTGCGCGCGCTGACGGGCAACTCACGCCCTGAAGTCATCTGTCAAGTTTTTTGCAAGGATTCAATTCTGCCTGTTGAACATCCCGCGCCCGCCCGTGGACAACGAACGCTGCCCCACAGCGCAAGGCTGTGGACAGCCGCCTGACGGCGGTTCCGTCGTTGCCCACCCGGCTCCCCGCGAGCTTCGCCTTCGGCCTGACGCGCCGCTACGCGGCTTGCGTATGGCATGATAAACGCATGACTGCGCTCATCAAGATTGCCATTTCACTGCTATTGGACGTGTGCGGATTCGCCGTCCTGCTGTTTCGTCCGAGCGGTACCACGGTGGCCCGAAAACTTTTTCCTGCGCCGGCAACTCGCGTTATACCAAGAGCGCGGGGTGAAGCCGCACCGCGTCGATGCGACAGCGACAAGACACCGGGTCCGAGAAACATATGAGGACGGCCGCGGTTGTAATGCTCTGTCCAACTGGAGGTTCGGCGCGTATACCGGAATGAGAAGGGCCGAAGAACCTTACCTCTCACTCAATCTATGGCGGCCATCGGCATGTCTGCGGAGTTCGATAGATGAATCCATCCTCTTGGCTCGACATTGGCGGAGATAGTGGCCTCGAGGCGCTATGGGAAGACGGGGAACGTATCTTCTGCAAAAAGTGGAGCGCCGTCGCTGGCAGTGACCCACGCGCTGTGCTTGTTGTATTCCCGGCAGCGGAGCACCCGGCACCTGCTATTCTCGATCGATTGGCTCGCGAGTACGAGTTGAGAGACTCTCTCGATGCGGCGTGGGCAGCGCGACCAGTGGAGCTGGTGCTTGAGCGCGGGCGGACCATGCTTGTGCTCGAGCTTCCTGGCGGAGAACCGCTCGGCCGCCTTATCGGGCGTCCGATGGAGCTTGGAAAATTCCTGCGCTGCGCGGTCGCAATCTTGGGCGCGCTTGGCCGGATGCACGAGTGCGGCCTGGTTCACAAAGATATCAAGCCGAGCAATATCCTGGTCGACATCGTAGCCGGTCGCGCCTGGCTGATGGGCTTTGGCCTCGTTTCGCGTCTGCCGCGCGAACGCCAATCCGCCGGACCGCCGGAGTTCATCGCCGGAACGCTCCCTTACATGGCGCCCGAACAGACGGGACGGATGAATCGCTCGATCGATTCCCGCAGCGATCTCTACGCGCTCGGCGTCACGCTTTACCAGATGCTTGTTGGCGCCCTGCCTTTCACCGCATCGGACCCGATGGAGTGGGTGCATTGCCACGTCGCGAGAGCACCGGTGCCGCCTGGCGAGCGCTTGGCAAACGTGCCCGGCCCGGTCTCTGCGATCATCATGAAGCTGCTTGCAAAGACCGCTGACGAACGATACCAGACGGCATTCGGCGCCGCGAGTGATCTGCAGCACTGCCTCGTTCAATGGGAAGCACAAAGCCGCATCGACGAATTCCCTCTAGGCGCGCGCGATACGCCAGACCGGTTCTTGATCCCGGAAAGGCTTTACGGGCGAGAGCGAGAGATTGAAAACCTGCTCGCCTCCTTCGAGCGTGTCGTGGCCGGCGGCGCGCCGGAGCTGGTGCTTGTTTCCGGATATTCCGGCGTCGGCAAGTCCTCAGTCGTAAACGAGTTGCACAAGGTGCTCGTGCCGCCGCGCGGCCTGTTTGCTTCGGGAAAGTTCGACCAATACAAGCGCGATATCCCCTATGCCACGCTGGCGCAAGCATTCCAGAGTCTGCTTCGTCCGCTGCTGAGCAAAGACGAAGACGAGTTGCGCGATTGGCAAAATGCCCTTTGCGAGGCGCTGAGTCCCAACGGGTTGCTCATTGCGGACCTGGTCCCGGAACTGAAGCTCATAATCGGCGAGCAGCCACCGGTCCCGGATCTTCCACCACGGGACGCGCAAGCGCGTTTCCAACTGGTGTTCCGGAAATTTATCGGCGTATTCGCTCGGGCCGAGCATCCACTAGCCCTGTTCCTGGACGATTTGCAATGGCTCGACGCCGCGACCCTCGATTTGCTCGAGGACGTATTGACCCGGCCGGAAATGCGGCACCTGTTGCTGATCGGCGCGTACCGGAACAACGAGGTCGATTCGACCCATCCGCTGACGCGCAAGCTCAAAGCGATCCGCCAGTCCGGTGTGACGGTGGAGGAGATCGAACTCGGCCCGCTGGTCTCTGAAGACGTAACACGGCTGATCGGGGATGCGCTGCATTGCGAGCGGGAGCGCGTCGCGTCGCTGGCACAACTGGTGTATGAAAAGACCGCCGGTAATCCCTTTTTTGCGATTCAGTTTGTTGCGTCGCTTGCCGAGGAGGGATTGCTTGTATTCGATCATGAGCGTGCGCGATGGTCATGGGACCTGAATCGCACTCGAGAGACGCGACACACGGACAATGTCGTGGACCTCATGGTAGGAAAGCTTAGCCGCCTGCCCGTTGACACGCAGGAAGCGCTGCAGCAGCTTGCCTGTATCGGCAACAGAGCAGAAATCGGCTTGCTGGAGATCGTTTGCGAGGATGTGAGGGAGAAGACGCACAAAGCGCTTTGGGAAGCCATTCGAACCGGCCTCGTCTCTCGTATCGACGATTCCTACGTGTTTGTCCACGACCGTGTCCAGGAAGCGGCCTATTCCTTGATCTCCCGGGAAATGCGCGCCGCGGCGCATCTTCGGATAGGCAGGCTGCTCGCGCTGCGCACGCCTCCTGAGAAACGCGAAGAAGCGATCTTCGAGATCGTGAACCAGCTCAACCGCGGCGCGGCGTTGATGACCGCGCGAGACGAACGTGAGCAGTTGGCCGAGCTCAACCTGACTGCGGGCAAGCGGGCTGCCGCGTCATCTGCGTATTCGTCGGCGCTCAACTATTTCGCGGCGGGTGCGGCGCTGTTGAAAGATGACCGTTGGGAGCGTACGCATGATCTTGCCTTCCAGCTGGAGTGGCGTCAGGGAGAGTGTGAGTTCATGACTCGCCAGTCGGAGGCTGCCGAAGAACGCTTGGCCATGCTTTCGTCCCGCGCGGCTGACACCCTCGAATTGGCAATTGTGGCGTGCTTGCGCATCGATCTGTACACGACGCTCGATCGAGGCGACCGCGCAGTCGCCGTTTGTCTCGACTACCTTCGACAGCTTGACGTCGAATGGCCGTCGCATCCGACGGAAGAGGAGGTTCGACTCGAATACGAGCAGATCTGGTTGAATATCGGCGGCCGTTCGATCGAGGATCTCATTGCTCTGCCGTTGATGAGCGATCGCACCAACCTTGCAACGCTGGATGTCCTTACCAAAGTCGTTCCGCCGGCCATGTTCTGGGACACGAACTTCGGTTCCCTAGTAATTTGCAGAGCGGTCAATTTCAGCCTCCTGTACGGCAATAGCGACGGTTCCTCCTTTGCATGGGTATATCTGGGAATGATCGCCGGCCCCTATTTCGGGAACTACAAAGCCGGATTCAAGTTCGGCCGCCTCGGATATGAACTCGTCGAGAAGCGCGGATTAAAGCGCTTTCTGGCCAGAACGTATATGTGCTTCGGCGCCCACGTGATGCCGTGGACGAAGCATGTGCTGGCCTGCCGCGATCTGCTCCGTCGAACGTTCGATGCCGCAAACAGGATCGGCGACCTCTGTTTTGCGGCATACAGCTGCAACAACATGAACACCAATCTGCTGGCCGCGGGAGACCCGCTAGCACAAGTGCAGTGCAAAGCCGAAGAGGGCTTCGAGTTCGCGAGGCGGGCCCGGTTTGGTCTCGTCATGGATATCATTGCGTCGCAACTCGGACTGATCCGGACCCTGCGCGGGCAGACACCGGCATTCGGCTCGTTCAATGATGAACAGTTTGATGAAAGCCGCTTTGAGCGCCACTTGGCGAGCAATTCGACATTGGCGTTGCCTGAGTGCTTTTACTGGATCCGAAAGCTGCAAGCCCGCTTCTTGGCGGGGGACCATGAATCTGCAGTCGACGCCTCGTTGCACGCGCAACGGTTGCTCTGGAGCGTGCCATCGAACCTTGAAGTGGCGGACTATCACCTGTACGGCGCGCTTGCGCGTGCGGCGTCTTGCGATGCCGCATCACCGGAGCAGCAGCGGATGCATTTCGAAGCGCTGCTCGCCCACCACAAGCAGTTGAGCGTCTGGGCGGAGAATTGCCCTGAGAATTTCGAAAACCGCGCAGTGCTCGTCGCGGCGGAGATCGCACGCGTCGAAGGGCGAGAGATCGAGGCGATGCACCAGTACGAGGCGGCCATTCGCTCGGCGCGCGATAGCAACTTTGTTCACAACGAGGCGCTCGCCAACGAGCTGGCCGGACGCTTCTACGCGGCGCGCGGTTTCGACAAGATCGCGAATACCTATCTGCGGGACGCCAGCTACGACTACCTTCGTTGGGGAGCCGACGGCAAGGTGCGACAACTCGATCAGCTCTTTCCGCAGACCAGGGAGGCAAAGCCGCTGCTGGGTGCGACGAGCACGATCGTGGCGCCCGTCGAACACCTGGATCTCACTACCGTCATTAAGGTATCGCTGGCCGTATCGGGGGAAATCGTCCTGGAGCGACTAATCGAGACGATCATGCGCACGGCGATCGAGCAGGCGGGTGCCGATCGAGGCGTGCTGATGCTTCCGCGCGGCGACGAATTGGGGGTGGGGGCGCAAGCATCGACGCGCGGCGACACCGTCGCCGTCGTCCTCGAAGAGCAGGCAGAGGTCGCGGCCGCGTTGCCGCAATCGATCGTCCAGTATGTCGCACGCTCCCGGACGAGCGTGATTCTGGATGATGCGTCGTCCGAGAGCCCGTTCCACGACGATTCATACTTTCGCCAGTATCGTCCCCGTTCCGTACTTTGCCTGCCGTTGCTGAAGCAGGGGAAGCTCATCGGCGTCCTTTACCTCGAAAACAATCTGGCTTTCCGTGTCTTCACGCCGAGTCGGATTGCGGTCCTCAAATTGCTCGCCTCCGAGGCGGCCATTTCGCTGGAGAACAGTCGCCTATATGGCGAGCTCAGGGACCGTGAGCTGAGAATTCGGCGCCTGATGGATGCCAACATCATCGGCATTTTCATGTGGAATGTCGATGGTCACATTATCGAGGCCAATGATGCCTTTCTGCGGATCATCGAATACGGCAGGGACGAGTTCGACGCGCGTCGCGTTCGCTGGACCGAGCTGACGCCAGGCGAATGGCGCGGGGCCGACGAAAAGGCGTGGGCAGAGCTTGCTGCAACCGGGATCTGCGAACCTTTCGAGAAAGAGTGTTTGCGCAAGGACGGCTCGCGCGTGCCAATCCTTGTCGGCGCGGCGCTGTTGGAGGGAAATCGGGACGAGGGGGTGGCGTTCGTGCTGGATCTTGCCGAGCGAAAGCGCACAGAAGAGAACCTGCGCGAAACTGAGCGGCAGTATCACAAGGCTCGGATGGAGCTCGCGCACGCCAATCGCGTGACGACGATTGGGCAACTGATGGCGTCCATTGCCCACGAGATCAGGCAGCCGCTGACAGCGGCCATTACCAACGCCGCCTCCGGTCTGAATTGGCTTGCCCACGAGCCGCCCAACCTGGGGCGTGCGCGAGATGCGCTCGGTCTCATCATCAAGGACGGCCATCGAGCGAGCGACGTGATCGATCGGATTCGCGGCCTCGTCAACAAGGAGCCGCCGCCCAGAGAACGGCTGAATCTCAATCAGGTCATCCTGGATGTCGTCGCGTTGACGCGCGGCGAAGCGCACAGCAACTGCGTCGAGTTGCAGACGCAACTTGCGAGTAACTTGCCGCCCGTTTCCGGGGACCGAGTCCAGCTGCAACAAGTGACGCTCAACCTGATCATGAATGCGATCCAGGCCGTGAGCAGCATCAGCGACGGCGCACGCAACTTGTGGATCTGCACGAGGCTCGACGCGTCGAACGGCGTGCTGATCGAAGTGCGGGATTCGGGCCCGGGCGTGGCCCCGGAACATCTCGACACGCTATTCGACGCGTTCTACACGACCAAGCCCGACGGGATGGGAATGGGCCTGTCGATTTGCCGCTCGATCATCGAAGCGCATGGAGGCAAGGTGTGGGTAACGGCGAATGTCCCGCGGGGCGCCGTCTTCCACGTCGCGTTGCCCGCGCTCGCGGGTCCGCTATCCGACGAGTTCGCCTGATTGGCGGCTCCGCGCTTCGGTAGCCACGACGGTGAATTCGAAGCTGCTGCCGTATGGTTCGTGCGGTGACACCCTCAGCTGGCCGCCATGTGCCTCGATGATCGAGCAGCAGATCGACAAGCTGGATACATCGGGGGCGCCGCCTCGGGCCTCGCGTTGCCGCTCGCGCAATTGCCCGTGACGCTTGCGTTTCTGCGTCCAAGAACGGCGCGAATGCAGCATTTCTATACGTTTGTATCATCGCGCCGCGTGACATTGTCGACTAGGTTATTAAACATATGAGGACAAGTCGCGTCGACCGCGCGTCTTTGTCGAGGGCACTATTGTGAAAGCGATACCTATTGTGTCAATTGTTGACGACGATGAAGCCGTTCGCCTCGCCTTGGGCGGACTGGTCCAATCCTTGGGCTTGCAGGCGCGCTTGTACGAATCGGCCGAAGCATTTCTCGCCTCAGGGGACGCGGCGGATACGTGCTGCCTCATCACTGACGTGCGAATGACGGGGATGTCCGGCGTGGAGATGCACGAGCGCCTCCGGGCACAAGGCCTTGCGCCTGCCACGATTTTTATCAGCGCCTACACAACCCCGACCCTGAGGGCGAAGGTCGAAGGCAACGGCGCGCTGGTATTGCTCGAGAAGCCCTATCAGGCCGCGACGATGACGCACTGGCTTGCGGTCGCGCTTGGCAACCCGTAGAAGGCGCGCGGCGCGGAACATGCGAAAGACCTCGTGGATGCACCGGGTCCGCCACCCGCGTTCGATGCACGGCGGTTTGGCCGAACGCGGCGGTGGCCGCCGTGCGATTTAGGGTTGGCTTTTGCGTTGCGGCTTGATCCCTAGCGCTTCCGCTTTTCGAACGAGATCCGCTAAGGTGCGTGCGTTCATTTTTTTCATCGCCTGTCCGCGATAGACCTTGATGGTGATTTCGCTGAGGTTCATCTCCGCTGCAATCTGCTTGTTCATGAGGCCGGCCACGACGAAGCCCATGACCTGTTGCTCGCGCACTGACAGCAATTCGTAGGTCGCGCGCAACTCCGTGGCGGTGTGCTCGGTTGCGAGGCGCTTGCCGTCACGCGCAAGCGCGTCGGCGACAGCATCCAGCATGTCCTGATCATGAAACGGCTTCGGGAAGAAATCGACTGCTCCCGCTTTCATGGCTTTCACCGACATCCGCATGTCGCCGTATCCGGTCATGAACAGGATGGGCATGCGCACCCCCATTTTCGCGGCGTCTTGCTGGAAGGTCAGGCCGCTCTCGCCGCGCAACCTGACATCGAGGATCAGGCAACTGGGCACGTCACGCTTCGGGAAAGCAAGAAATTCTTGTGACGACGCGAAAGTCTCGACACGCAGGCCGACCGATTCGAGTAGACCGCTCAGCGAACGCCGCATTGCTTCGTCATCGTCGACGACATATACGACCGACGCTCCGTTTTCCTTCTTCGGCAAAAAGGAATGTGATCCAGCAAACATCTCTACTCCTCGTGAATCTATTAAGCGTGCAGCGGCATCAAGCTTGCTGGCGCATCAGGCAATGAGCGTCCGCAGCATCAGTCCTTCACCTTGCTACCACTGCGCTTCTCATCATAAGTTACGGCCCTCGGGATTGCGTAGACGGATCTGTGTGCCACCGGGGGCATGAGCAATCGGCCGTCAAGTCACGCGTGAATTGCGCTGCGAGCGTTTGACCCTATTTCCACTATCGAGGATGAATTCGCCGACTTGACCGAAACACAACGCGTCCGCTCTCGACCAGTTGACAAAATTATAGTGCTTCTCAGGTTGATGGGGCTGCCTGACTGCGGTTAGCACCGCCGGTCATCCGATACGAAGCACGACATGAGTGGGCACCGAGTGACGGCAGCCGGTTGTGCTCCGGTATATCGCTTCGATACGTATGTATGTTGTTGGCCGTAGTGCGGATTACTAAGATTGGGTTGCGCGATTTCTCGCGCGAGTCGCCCGAAAGAGCGGCGCTCATTCTTCATTTTTCACATGAGGCATCAAGATGCGACTTTCCAAGGGTTTGACGATCCTGGCGTCGTGCGCGGCCTTGTTGACGTGCAATGCGTTTGCGCAGGTCAACGAGGCTCCGGCAGCCGCTCCGGCAACGACTTCGTCGAAGGCGGCAATGCGAGCGGAGAACCGGCAGACGGTCCGTTCCGTGCGACGTGCGCTGGATCGCACGAAGGGTCTGCAAGTTTCGGATATCGGAGTCAGCGCGAAGGCCGGCGCGGTGGCGCTCAGCGGATCCGTGCCCGACGCCTCGCAGATTGCCTTGGCCGGATCCGTCGCGGCTGCAGCACCGAGCGTCAAGTCAGTGAACAACCAACTGACTGTCAGATTCCCTGGCGCACATTGACGATGCCGTTCGCGGCCCGCCAGCCGGGTGACGTCGCGCCAGCCCATGCAGCGCTTCACGCAAATTTTTCGATTATGGAGAACCAGCATGTCAACCATCAATGTACCAACTCGCGATGATGTGTCGCCTGCCAATCAGGCGATCTTCGACAACCTCAAGCGCAGTCTCGGCTCCGTACCCAACCTGTACGCGACGTTCGCGCACTCGGAAAACGCGCTGGGCAACTACCTCGCGTTCCAGAACGCCAAGAGCAGCATCACCGGCAAGGCGCGCGAAGTCGTCAACCTGGTTGTCAGCGAGGTCAACAGTTGCGAATACTGTCTCGCCGCACATACCGTCATCGGCAAGATGAGCGGCTTCAGCGAAGAACAGGTTCTCGAAATCCGCAGCGGCAAGGCGAGTTTCGACCCGAAACTCGACGCGCTGGCCAGGCTTGCAAAGAACATCGCATCCAACCGCGGGCACGCGGACCCGGAATTCGTGGAAGCGTTCTTCGCCGCAGGATGGACGAAGGCGAACCTGATCGATGCGATCGTGGTCATCGGCGACAAGACGGTGACCAACTATCTGCACGGCACCACGCGGGTGCCGGTGGACTTCCCGGCAGCACCGAAGCTGGCTGGCTGATCGCGCTGGCCGGATTGCACGGGCGGGTTCAGCGACGCCGGCTGGCCTGCTCCACATCGCTTCACAATGGACATGTGAAATGGAGTCTGTGATGTCACGAGAAGAACACTACGAAATGCTGATCCTCGGCAGCGGACAGGGAGGCAAACTGCTTGCCTGGCATCTTGCGCGGTCGGGCAGGCAGGTTGCCGTCGTCGAGCGCCAGTGGGTAGGCGGATCGTGTCCCGCGGTCGCTTGCCTGCCGAGCAAGAACGAGATCTGGAGCGCAAGAGTTGCGCATCTGGCGCGGCATGCAGAGCGATTCGGTGCAGTGACCGGCGCCGTGAAAATCGATATGGCGGCGGTTCGTCAACGCAAGCGCGACATGATCGAACGCGAGGCTGTCTTTCATCATCAGGCTTACAAGACGAGCGGCGCCGAGTTGATCATGGGGAGCGGGCGGTTCGTCTCGCCAAAGACGATCGAAGTGCAATTGAACGACGGCGGCAAGCGCACGCTAAGCGGCGATCGGGTCGTCATCAACGTCGGTTCGCATCCGGCGATTCCTGCTGTTCCAGGGCTGGCGGACGCCCGTCCGCTGACTCACATCGGCGCGCTGGAGCTGGACTACGCGCCGGCACATCTGATCGTGCTGGGCGGCGGGTACATCGGTCTCGAAATGGCACAGGCTTTCCGGCGCTTCGGCAGCCGCGTCACGATTGTCGAGTACAAGTCGCAGCTCATCGGGCGGGAGGATCCGGACGTCGCGGAGGAAATGCAGCGGATCCTCGCTAGCGAAGGGATCGAGATCGCATTGGGTGCCGAGACGATCCAGGTCGAGGGACGATCCGGAGAGGCGGTCGCCGTCACCGTTCGGACGGCAGCTGGCGAGCGCAGGATAGAAGGCAGCGACGTGCTCGTGGCGGCCGGTCGCGTTCCAAATACGGCTGAGATCGGACTGGAATTGACGGGGGTGGAAGTGGATGACCGTGGCTACATTCGGGTCAACGATCGGTTACAGACGACGGCGGATGGTATCTGGGCCATCGGCGAAGCGGCCGGCAGTCCGCACTTTACGCACGTGTCTGTCGACGACTTCAGGATCGTCCGCGACAACCTGATGGGAGGACAGCGCAGCACGCTTGACCGTCTGATTCCGTACACGTTGTTTACCGATCCCCCGCTTGCCCATGTGGGACTGAACGAACGCGAAGCGCGGGAAAAGGGCATCGCAGTGCGCACGGCAATGCTACCGATGAACAATGTGTTGCGAACCGAAGCCACCGACGAAACGATGGGGTTCATGAAGGTCGTTGTCAGCGCGGCCGATGATCGCATCGTCGGCTTCACGATGATCGGCTCCGAGGCGGGAGAGGTCATGGCGGTTGCGCAAACGGCGATGCTGGCGGCACTGCCTTACCCGAAGCTTCGTGACGCCGTGATCTCCCATCTGACGGTCGCGGAAGGCCTGGGCCCGCTCTTGTCGGGCGTGCCGCCGCGCTCGATTGAATGAAAGGAGCAGGGCGCACCGTCTGTCAAGCAACGAAGTTCCATTCCTGGAGAGCTCGATGAGAAATTCCGCCCGCGTGTCTTCGCCGGCTGATGGGAGCGCTGCGGAGGCGTCGTCTTCCATATTGGGTGCAAGCTCCCATCCGTTTCCACTTGCAGACCAAACCTCCGGTACTACGAATCATGAACTGCGCTGGCGACATATCACGAGGTCGCTGGGGGCGCACGATGGCGAGGCCGAACCTCCGGCTACGGCGACACGCGAACGTCGCAACTGTCGCCCGGCGGCAAATGACGCGAAGAAAGGCGGCAATCCGTCAAATGTTCACATAGAAGTCATCGAACACTCGACCCCGGCCTGCGCTGTCATCTCGTGGCGCGATTCGACAAGCTGCTGCTACGGCTATCAGGTCTGGCGTCAGGCGACTTCCAGACGCGCTGGTGTGTGCGCGCTGAGCGGGGCGGAAATACGCCGTGGTGACGAGATCTTCCAGCCCTATGTCCGGTACGTCCTGCCGGCGAACGCTGCCGCGATGATTCTTGCCGCGAACATCGACCTCCCACAGTTTGCTGCCCGATAACCGACGTTCATGACGTCCGTAATCCAATCAAAGGAGCGTGAAATGAATATCCCTGACGGGTTGAAATACACCGCGTCGCACGAGTGGTCTCGCGCCGAGGCTGACGGCATATGGACCGTCGGCATTACGGAACACGCGCAGGAAGCGCTGGGCGACGTGGTTTCAATCGAATTGCCGGAAGTCGGGAGGATCGTGAGCGCGGGCGAAGCCGTCGCCGTGATCGAATCCGTCAAGGCCGCCTCCGACATCCACACGCCGCTGGCGGGCGAGATCGTCGAGGCAAACACGAGAGTGACCGGCGAGCCCGACGCCATCAACAGTGCCCCATATGAGCACTGGCTGTTTCGTGTCAAGCCGGCAAGCGGAGCAAACGGCGATCACCTGCTCACGCCAGCAGAATATGGGAAGGCGATCGATCAGTAAGTCTGCCGACGCTCAGCCGTCAACCGTCCGCGCATCGCGTGAGATAGCCTCCGTAGCCGGATCGACATGCAAGTTGAAACGAGACCGTTCGCGTCGGTCGACCACGCCGTCACGACGTCGCTTTCCACCTACCCAGAGGTAGGAAGCGTGGTTGCGACATTTCCAGACAGAGGGTGAAAGATCATGAGACTTCAATTCCTTGTTGCAGAGAAAAACGGCGGCGCCTATCTGGCGCTATTGCGGTGGTCGATGGTAACCATATTTATCTGGTTTGGCATCCAGAAGTTCACGCCTTACGCGGCTGAGGCAATCGAACCGCTGATTTCTCACAGCCCGTTCATGAGCTGGCTAGGCGTGTTCGGCGTGAGAGGCGAAGCGCGGATAGTGGGAACGATCGAATTGATCACAGCGGCCGCGCTGATCATCGGGGCGATGGTTCCGGCGTTGTCCGCCTTGGGTGCGGCGCTGGCAAGTGGCACGTTTCTGATGACGACCTCGTTTGTCTTCAGTACGCCGGGTATCACGATGATCAGCCCGACCGGTTTCCCGATCATCTCGACGTTGCTGGAGCAGTTTCTGATGAAGGACGTCGCCCTGTTGGCCGCATGCTTGACGCTGCTGCTCGCCTCTCTGTCGCCGCGTTCCGCGGCTTCATGAGGGGCTCGCAATTCGCAGCCCCGGAACGCGGAACTGGTCTGGTCCCGCGCATCGGGTTTGCCGAAGGATCCGCCGCGAAACTGTCCTGATTCAGGCCCGCAGCAAGTCTTGCATTTTTTAACCTGTCCTTTCGAAGGACCATCATGACCCAACGAACTTTCCTGATTACCGGTGCGAGCAAAGGCATCGGCCGCGCGCTGTCCGAACGGCTTGCTCGCGCAGGCCATCAAGTCATTGGCGTTGCACGGCGCACCGACGATCCCACCTTCCCGGGCACGCTGGTCAGCATCGATCTTGCTGACCGCGCCGCGACCGACAAAGGTCTGCGCGAGCTGACTTCGCTTTACTCATTCGACGGCGTTGTTAATAACCTGGGGTTCGTCAAGCTTGCGCGACTCGGTGAAATTGAACTGGACGATCTCGACCGCACGTTCAGCACCAATCTCGTTCCAGCGGTGCAAACCGCTCAGGCATTGTTGCCGAGCATGAAGGAGAAAGGCTGGGGCCGGATTGTCAATCTGTCGAGTCTTGTCGTACTGGGCGTCGCGCAGCGGAGCACGTATGCGGCAGCAAAGAGCGCCATGATCAGCTTTACGCGGACGTGGGCGCTGGAGCTCGCCGACTCGGGCATTACCGTCAACTCGGTGGCGCCCGGTCCGACCGAAACGGAGATGTTTCGGGAGAACACCCCGATCGGTAGCGACGCAGAAAAGCGCTTTCTATCGCTCGTGCCGATGAAGCGTTTCGGGAAGCCGGACGAGTTGGCCGCGAGCATCGAGTTTTTTCTGTCCGAGCCGGCAGGATTTATCACTGGTCAGACACTGTTTGTCGATGGTGGCGCTTCGATCGGCAAGGCGGCGATTTGACGCAAACCCTTTGGTCGATCGAGACGAGAGGCAACTTCTTCGTTTCGTTCTCGCACTTGAACGAAGCGAAACTGCCGACACCACGCATGGCCGTATTCGCGGCGGCTATGCGCCGATGAAGCAACCTTCATCTTCCTGAGTTCAATGACTGTTTGCTGGTAAACAGTCACCACGGAATCGGAAACTGTATGTCTGTAAAGGGTCCCTAGTGCGCGTTCGCCTCAGACGCAAGCTGACATCCGCACCGGCGTGTGGTGAACGACCGTTAAAAGGCGTCCAGCGGACGCATCACGGTTGACTGTCGAACGGCAGGAAAGGCCGATCAGCCGCCGGCCGTCTCAGTTACGCAGTTGTGACCTGACGGTATCGCTGACGGTATCAACTTCCGAAGTCATCTCGAGATGCATCGCTTGGACGATTTTTCTCAAGCACGCGGCGCTGATTTTCCGATGCGGCCCACCTAAGGCCGTTGAGTGCTGGGCGGGAATGCCGGTATCGTTGACGGTATCGGAGGGCGCTATGGGATCCGAGTCAGGCCGAGCATTGGGTTTGCGGCGGGTGGTTGTCAATTGAGTGGGGATTGCGCTGAGCAAGAGATCGCAGGTAAATGCCGTCGGCGCCGGGACTGACGGAAGGTAGCACGTCGCGCTTGGTGGTATTTCTGGTGGTATGTTTTTCCGCGTAGAAGTGCGGATGCTTGCTAGTGAAGGATAGGGTGGCGGTATTCGAGTCCGGCCTCAGCACCACCCTTCAAAACGTAAGAATTCGCAAAAAGTAAAAACGCGTTAAAAGAACATCTTACGTGCATTGCATAGCAATATCACCGTGCGCCTTTCACTGTTGAAAGGGATAAAAAGTATAATTAACTCCCCAAACATTACGCACGGGGTTCCCCACGATGGCATCGATCACTCCGCACAAGGGCGGCTTCCGGGTTCAGGTGTACGTCGCGGGCGCGCGCGACTCGAAGGTACTGCGCACCATGCGCGAGGCGAAGGCATGGGGAGCGGCGCGCGAGACTGAGCTGCGCGAATCCGCCGGCAAGCCCGAGGCAGAAAAGCACACGCTGGGCGAAGCGCTCCTGAAATACGTTGAAGACTTTTCCGGGAAGAAGGGCGGATCGAAGTGGGAGGAAAACCGGATCACTGCATTCATACGCAACTTCCCTGAATACGCCTCGCGCACGTTGGAGGCGGCCGACACGACCATGTGGGCAGAGTGGCGCGACCGGCGCATGAAGGGCTTCATTGCCCCGAACGGTAAGAAGGTGCGCGAGATTACGGGCGGGTCTGTGCTGCGCGAGCTGGGTCTATACAGCAACATGTTTTCCATCGCGCGGCGCGAATGGAAGTGGGTCGAGAAAAGCCCGCTCACGGACGTAGGGCGGCCGGATAACAATGCGCCGCGGACGCGCCGTGTCCATCCGTGGCGCGACGTTCGGCGGATCGTTCGCGGACTCGGCTATGTGAGTGGGCAGGTGCCCGAGACGAAATCACAGGAGGTTGCGCTCGCGTTTCTGTTCGCGCTCCGCTCGGCAATGCGCGCGGGCGAGATATTGCAGCTCGGCGCGGCCACGCTCGACTTGCAGAAGCGCGTCGCGACCGTCAATCACAAGATGCAATACAAGACGAAACTCCCTCGCCGTATCCCGCTGACGCGTCATGCCGTGCGCCTGCTGGCGCCTGTCGCTGATCGCGAGCTGTGCTTTACGGTCTCGTCGGCATCGCTCGACGCGCTATTCCGCAAGACGCGGGACCGGCTGATGATTGAGGATTTGCACTTTCACGATTCGCGGGCCGAGGCGTTGACGCGCCTCGCCCACAAGGTTGACGTGCTCACGCTGGCGAAGATCAGCGGGCACAAGGACGTTTCACTACTAAGCAACACGTATTACCGCGAGTCGGCCGAAGACATCGCGGCGCGCCTTTAAACGTGGAAATTTGGACTTGATCTGACAGACGGTGCTAGGTCGCGAGTCTCAGTTCGGGCCAGCTTCAGACGTTCGACCGCGCGCTCAGGCGGACATTCAAGCGTCGGCTCCACTGAGATAACGGACCTTCCCCCCGAACGAATCCTTTTCGTCGCGTCATGACCGTACTTTGAAGTTCGATGTCGAAAGGCGTCCGCGAAACTCCGCTCCCACAATTTTCCGCGTTTTTAACGCTTCCAACAACAGCGCGCAAGTACTTGGGACCGACGCTTTCGCGCTGGGTTGGTGCGCGGTGAACACGCCGACTTCAATGAATCGCTCTTACTTCGCTCTCGAGGACGGCGCCCGTCTTCGTCACTGGCCATAGCCGCTGATGGAAATGCCCAGCAGCCGCTCCGTCAAGCGCAGCGGATACTCTCGCTGCGGTTGTTCAGGGAATTCCTCCCTGCAGAGGGCTTTAGCGGATCCCAGTTGCGATGCTTCCGTTCCCGAAGTCTGTGGGACGTTGTCATTCTAATTTTTCCAGCCGACCTCACGATATGCAGGGCTGACCGCGGCAGGGTCGCGGCAAGGTTCACCGAAGCCGCGGTCCCCCGCGCCGATAACCTGCGACAGGACCCGTATGCCTTCGGCGATCCGAACCGTAGGCATCGACGAATACCCGAGACGAAAATAACTCTTTGGCGGCGGCGTCCTGCTGAAGAAAGTCTCGCCGGCATCGAACAGAATGCCTCGCGTACGGGCGCGCATTGCGATCCGTGACATATCGACTTCAGGAGGCGCATTCAACCACAGCGACGAGCCGCCGCGCGGTGGTACGAACGACATGTTCGGAAGATGATCCCGCAATGAATCGACGAGCACCTGCGCGCGTGCACGGTAGACCAGTATGAGCTTACGTATCAACGCTTCGTGATGACCGAGCGAAAGGAAGAGCGCTAGCGCGCGTTGGTTGTTGGTAGGCGGGTGTCGCATCATCAGTCGCCGCATGGCTCGAGCTTCCTTGATGAACTCGGTCGGCCCGACCATGTAACCCATCCGCAGTCCGGGTGCGATGGTTTTCGATAGGCTGCCGATGTAGATCACCCGGTCGTCCCGGTCGAGCGCCTTGATGGCGGGCGTGGCGGCGCCTTCATAGACCAGTTCGCTGTCGTAGTCGTCCTCGATGATCACGAAATCCTGTTCAGCAGCGGCCTCGAGCAAGGCCTCGCGCCGCGCCAGTGGCATCGTGGCGCCAGTGGGGTTCTGGTGGCTCGGCGAGACGTAAACGTAGTCGCAGCCTACAGCGCTGTCGATCGACGTCAATCCAAATTTGTCTAAAGGGAGCATCTCGATGCGTGCGCCGAAGCGGGAACATATGTTTCGAATATCCGGATAGCCCGGCTCCTCTGCGCCAACCACGCACGACGGCCCCAGGAGTAACGACGCAATCAGGTAAGCCGCATGCTGCGCACCCACTGTCACAAGGATCTGGTCCGGCGATACCCAAATTCCACGTCGCGGCAAGAGGCGCTGCTGGATCTGTTCAACGAGCATTGCATCGTCCGTGTCCACGCGATCTCCGGCCCATTCCCGCACGGACATTGTGCGCTGCGCCAGCTGGTTGACCTCCCTCCAAGCCGTGACAGGAAACAGGCTTGCATCGAACTGACCGTAAACGAACGGGAACGCGTAGTCTTGCCAATTGAGCGGCTTGCTGACTGACGGAAGACACGATGGCGCGTCGACAAGGCGGGTAGCCCAATCCGGAGGTCGCCCGAAGCGTCTGGGCGGCGCCGCAGGCGCATCGTGCGCCTCATGCAGCAACTTTGGACTAACTCGATAGCCGAGGCGCGGAGTGCTGACGAGCACGCCGTTGTCGACAAGAGCCTCGTAGGCAATCGTGACCGTGTTGCGGCTTACATGCAAAATTTCCGCCAGCGCGCGAGACGAAGGCAACCATCCGCCCGCCGGAATGGTTCGGCCGAGCACCGCGTGGACGATGACTTCACGCAATTGCGCCTGGAGTGTCGCCGAGGAGTTCCGGCGCATGTCGAACAAACGCTTCCACATCGCACTTTCGAATCTGGGACGTGTCATGGGTGCCTCGGGTCGGTATTATCGCCATTAGAACGCATTTTCAAGGCTTAGGATCCCGTGGCTCCATCACAAAAGCCATCTGGCACCATGCTTGTGTTTCACGCGATGCACCCGTGGTGCCGAAATACCATCGCTTGCTCCGCTTGGCACCATGAAACCCGCTGCGTGGAACTGTCTGGTTGACTATTGCAGGTTCAGAGTTGACCTTGCATCTAAAAGGTAAACCAACTCTCGATGGAGAAAATCATGACCGACACCAAATTGCCGCGAACTGTCCCACGCTTGAACGTCGAATGGGATCGAGATGCCATTATTCGTCGACGCGACCGGTTTTATTCCGCGTCGCAACGAGCCTTCGTTCCGTACGAAAATCCGCTCATCATCAAACGCGGATCCGGGCAATACGTATGGGATGAGCAAAATAATCGGCTTACCGACTTGTTGGGCATGAATTTGTGCATCAGTGTTGGACATGCTCATCCAGCAGTGCTCGCCGCAGTGCGCGAGCAGGTGGAAATGCTCACCCATTGCACAACGATGTTCTACCATCCTGTTCCGGCGCATTTCGCTGAAGAGCTTGTGGGGACAATGCCTGCCGGGCACGAGTGGGTGGTGCATTTCACCAATTCAGGAGCGGAAGCCATTGACTTGGCACTGATGATGTCCCGTTCCTACACGGGGCATCATGACATCGTCGCGCTGCGCAATTCCTATCACGGTGCCACGTATGGGGCACAGGGCGTGACGGGCATCAAGAGCTTCCGCCACAATGTTGGGCAGTTGCCCAACGTTGCATTCACCGCGGACCCGAACCAATATAGAGGTATTTTCGGTGTGGGAACCCAGCCCTATCTCGACGATCTCGATCGAACGATTTCAACCATGACGAGCGGTGCGCTGGCCGGAATGTTGATCGAGACGGTTCAGGGATATGGCGGCATCGTGGAAATGCCGCCTGGCTACATGCAGGGCGCATTCGAGCGTACGCGCGCGGCCGGCGGTGTCGCGATTGTGGATGAAGTACAAAGTGGTTTCTGTAAAACAGGGGACGCGATGTGGGGCTTTGAGGCCGAAGGCGTCGTGCCTGACATCGTCGTTATGGGCAAAGGCATCGGTAACGGAATCCCCCTTGGCGCGGTTGTGGCGAAGAAAGAGATTGCTGAAGCCATGAGTAACAAATTCATCTTTCATACCTACGGAGCGAACCCGATAGCCTGCGCGGCAGGTCGAGCGGTACTGAGGGTGATCGAAGAAGAAAACTTGTTGGCCAATGCTCATCGTGTCGGTAAAGCACTCAAGTTGCGATTACTCTCCCTGCAGGAGAAGTACCAAATCATCGGCGACGTTCGTGGACGCGGTTTCATGCTTGCGATCGAAATGGTGAAAAATCGCGACACCCGGGAGCCTGCACCGCAAGAGACGGCGTACGTGTTCGAGCGAACGCGCGAGCATGGGTTGGTGATGTCCAAATCTGGGACCTATCGGAATGTCCTTCGCATGGTGCCCCCACTGTGCTTGAGCATGGACGACGTCGAGCCCGTTTATGAGGCGTTGGATCGGAGTTTTCAAGACCTTGCAAGAATTTAGATCCGGGCGCGATAAACCTGCTGTTGGAGTCACCCACGGCCGACTCCAACGCAATCTTGTCGTCGAGCCCGAGGCGCGCTGGCGGAGGCTGAGGGCTTCAGTCGCCAACGCGACCTCACGGGACTCCATTGCGGAAAGTGCGGCTGCATCGCCATGCATCGAAACTCGAATAAAGATCCAAAAATCTATCGAAAACGAATGTCCTTGACTACCGGGTGGCAAACGTCTGGGCACAGGGTCGGAAGCACACTTCAAGGCAGGTCAGTGAACGGCAACGTGGCCGATAACTTGCCGTTCGACTCGTTGGGGAAATTGACCGTTCTACCTTGGAAGCCGTCGCTCAGGTCACGGCGGGACGGACTACCTATAACGGGTCGATTGCCGCCCTTCGCCTCCAGATTGGTTAAGCCGCTTGCCACCTGGTCTGACTGAGACTGTCAGATCAGGTCGCGACTTATTCACCTCTAGACGGGTCCAAGCATCCGATCAACCTGTTCAATCGAAATCAGGCCGCAGCGGTTGAGCTTCATCTGCCCGGCCTTCACCATCTTGCTTATCGTCTGGCGCGTCAGGCCGAGCATTTCGCCGGCCTGCGTCATCGTGACTTGCGACGGGCGCGGGCGACTCTCTGCGTAGAGCTGTACCGCGCGCCTCGAGACCTGTTCAATATCGCTCATTTTCTTTCCCTAAACGTAGTTTGTGCCGTGACCTCGTGCGCCTGGCATCCGGCGCGCTCTGCGCCGTAAGCGAGTGCGCCGGACTCGGTGATTGCTTCGACGACGGCGACAAGCCTGTCGCCGCGATAGACGTACCAAGTGCGCGGCTTCACTTCAGGCTCCAAGAGTGCCGAGGTAGCGGCGGAACGGCGCAGAGGGTTCTGTCCTACTACCGGCAAGAGCTGGCGCGGCAGGAACACAACCGCGCCGAAATGGCCGTAGACGAGGACTACTACGACAGCATCCAGTGGACGCAAGAGGAAATCGAGGAGCTTCGCGAGCGGGGCCAGGCCGCCACGGTCTACAACGTCATTGCGCAATCGATCAACTGGATCATTGGTAGCGAGAAGCGCGGCCGCGCCGACTTCAAGGTGTTGCCGCGTCGCAAGGATGGCGGGAAGGCCGCCGAGCGCAAGACGGCACTGCTGAAGTACCTGTCTGACGTGAACCTGTTGCCGTTCGAGCGCTCGCAAGCGTTCGAGGAGACCGTGAAGGCCGGCCTGTCGTGGCTCGAAACTCAAGTGCAGGACGAGAACGACGGCGAGCCGATCACGGCCAACAGCGAAAGCTGGCGCAATATCATTTGGGACTCGACCTACCGCCGGCTCGACATGGCCGATTGCCGCTACATTTTCCGCGTGAAGTGGGTCGACCTCGACGTTGCCGTGGCCCTGTTCCACGAACGCAAGGCGCAACTCGAATCCGCCGCGCTCAACAACTACGAAACGTGGGGCGCAGACGACATCGACGGCGACGACGCTATGGACTCGAACGAGTACGAGCGCGCGATGAACGGCAATATCCGCAACGCCATGACGTACGCCCGCAAGCGCGTGCGCCTGATCGAAGCATGGTTCCGCATGCCCGAGCGCGTGAAGAAGCTGCGCGGCACACGCTCCGACTTCCGCGGCGAAATCTTCGATCCGGAAGACGAGCGCCACTTGCTCGAAGTGCAGACTGGCCGCGCGGTGCTCGCGACCGCGCCGACGATGCGCATGTACTGCGCGATCATGACCACCAAGGACATGATGTGTTTCGCGCCGAGCCCGTACCGCCATCAACGCTACCCGTTCACCCCGATTTGGGGCTATCGCCGTGCGCGCGACGGAATGCCGTACGGTGTCATCCGCTACATGCGCGGCATGCAGGACGACGTGAACAAGCGCCTGTCGAAGTCGCTCTATATCCTGTCGACCAACAAGGTCGTCATGGACGAGGGCGCGGTACGCGACATCGAGAAGTTCCGGCAGGAGATCGCGCGGCCGGATGCAGTCATTGAGAAGGTGCAGGGCAAACAGATCGAGTTGAACGTAGACCGCGACCTCGCGCCGGCTCACCTCGAACTGGCTTCGCGCTCGATCCAGATGATGCAGCAGGTAGGCGGCGTGACGGACGAATTGCTTGGCCGCGCAACGAATGCCGTGTCGGGCGTCGCAGTGCAGGCCCGGCAAGAGCAGGGCAGCATTGCCACGAACAAGCTGTTCGACAATCTGCGCCTCGCGTTCCAGCAGCACGGCGAGAAAGATCCGCCTGGCGGTAATGCGATTCTTCAAGGAGTAGGACATGGCTATCCTTCACGAGTCGGCGGGAGTAACGATCAGATCACAACCCGCAAGCGGTATCCAGCCATTCCGATAGGAGCTGGGCAATAGACGAAGGACACCTGGCGGGTACGCTCGATCGTTGGATCAAAGAGGGACATGGGGCAACGTTTTCCTGCCGGGGATCGAAGGCATCGCTGAGTTGGATAAGTCTCGCCGCAGCGATACGCAGTGTTGATGTCCACACAGATTGACCCACTGTGGGTCAGAATTCGATGGGCATCAACAGTCCAATTGTCCGAGAAGTTAGAGTTAAGGATTTGTTATCGCTTCGCAGGCACACTTCGAGGGCAAAAATCTGAGAGGCCCTGGGCAGCGCAGCCGCGGCGTCGTCGACGGCGGCTGGCTCCAAAGGGAGACCTGACCTGCTCCAGTTCATGGTGCCACCACTTTCGGTGTTCTTCTCGCGCAGGCGAGGTGCCGTGCCGTTTTTCATCTCGATCGCACCAGGTTAGACACGGAATGGCCGCCTCGGCTAGTCGTAAGATTTTGCGCAACGGGACTCGTCTGGACTCTAGGGCGCCGCACCGCCCGTCCAGGCGATCGCCATGTAGCTGCCGACGTGCCGACCATGATTTGGCCCAGCCCAGATGTTGCGGTCCTCGGTCATTGGACGGCACGACCACAGTGGGGATGTTGTTTGGCTTGTTGTACAGCGGGCGGGTCAGGGCACCGGAGCTTCGCACCCAACCGTTGTCTCTGTTGACGTCATTTGTGGGGACCGAGGAAGGACCATGAACCACTGGAAGCCCGAGTTGCAGGCGATCGATGTGAGCGCCTGGCCGACCGTTGGCTACCTGTCTCCTGCCGCCTTCACGCAGCAGTTCTTCAAAAATCAAATCGCTGCTTAACCCGTTGGTCTCCACTATTGGCGACCACTCAGTCCATGGTAGAGCGGTGCAGCGGACAGCCGGACAAATTGTTGTCGCGTTGATACAGCAACGGCTGTACCACTTCCTGCAAGACACTGATCTTTCTACGCTTTGATTTTTCGCTTGTGCATATCGCCCTGATAGCTCACGCAATTTTTACACGGGTCCTGCAAATTGCGGATGCCTTTGCTGCGCATGGCACGACCGGCATCGCACCGCCTCGCCTGAATGCAATCCCCACTATGCAACGCGCTGAGCGATCTTCCACCCCGGCATACCCCGGAGCAGCCTATCCGGCATGTCACTTGCCTGATAACGACATATGAACGGATACCCAATTTTTTCAGGGAATGCGAAGACGTGCGGCCGATGCCCACAACGAAACTGTAGTGGTGACGATCCTACGCGTGTGATCAGCTGCGGGAATCGTGATCGACCGCACAGGCAACAGGACCGCAATGCTCATAAATAACCGCAAGGAGAATCCATGAAATTCATCCAGTTCCTCAAGGCCGCCGGCAGCATCGCATGTGTCACATTCGCGCTGAACGCCACCGCGCAGACAAGTGCATCGGCGCCGCCGGCCGGCTCCCAAACTACCGGACAACACATCGATGACGGCACGATCACTACCAAGGTGAAGACCGAACTGCTTGGCGCGCAGAACGTGAAGTCGACCCATATCCATGTGAAGACACGCAAGGACATCGTGTGGCTGACCGGCTCGGTGCCGTCCGCCGACGACAAATCGGCTGCCGAAGAAGTCGTGCAGAACGTGTCCGGCGTCAGGAGCATCAAGAATCTTCTGAAGGTGGCGGCGGAATAAACCCGCGTCGCGCCGGCATCAACCCCTGCGTGCAAGGCTGTATCAGAAATGATGAACGGTGGGCCCGGGGTGATCTGCCAATCTTGCCGATTCGAGCAATTGTTGCAGCGGGCGTGTGCCCGATCGATGCATCGTTGTGCCGGCACTCGCGCGCATGCGGCACTTTACGACCCCTCGCACCAGTGGCATGGAGCTTGCGCCGGTGCTGTTGCCGACGGTGCTGTCCGGATGGAACGTACGACTGAACGCGCCATTATCTGATAAAGAACGGGCATGAAAAATCGACAAAGGAGCACAACTATTGAGGATCGGAAGCACGAAATTGTTGCTGTTCGTGCTGTCGCCACGTCAGGCATCGTGATGCAGTTTCGCATGCCGAACAATCGGTGTCATGCGGCGCCCTGCACGAAGGTCTTGCGCGTGCACCATGCGAAACGATGCGTGGTGGGCGTCAGATCGACGATACCGTTCACCCGCCGCAAAGCAACCCGCGGATCCGGAAAATCCGGGGTAGGCGCGCGTACCGGACGTATCGGACCGTCGTGTTTTTGGCCAGCAGGGTGCGCGCTCAGAAATTGGATTTTATGTAAGTCAGAGTCCGGAAAGCCTTCGGTTTCGGGTATAAGGCTCAATACTTATGCTGCTTTCCGCGATTCGGTGGGCAACGGCTGCTGCTACCAGACCGATGATTCAATTGATTGTGCGGTGCGGTTATCGTGCTTGGAAATCCGAATCCTGAGTGCGTCGCACTTAGCGAAACAGCGACGAAGTTCGTCAACACACGGAGTCGCAAAGGAGAAGTTCTATGTTGGGAACCCTGTTGATCGTCGTACTGGTGCTCGTGTTGATCGGTGCGATACCGGCCTGGCCGCACAGCCGTTCGTGGGGCTATATGCCCAGCGGCGTGCTAGGCACGCTGTTAGTCGTCGTGCTTGTGTTGCTGCTTCTGGGGCAGATATAAGCGCGAAACCCGATTGGGTTGGCTCCTGCGCGAGACAGTCGTGGCCGGGCGTTTGATCTGGAAAAGAACGTCCGGCCAGCGTCCGCATCTCAGTCATCCATCTTTTCGAGGAATAATGTGATGAACAAAGACCAAGTGAAGGGCCGCATCGAGGAAGCAAAAGGAAAGCTGAAGGAAGTTGCCGGCAAGGTGACGGGAAATGAAACAACCAGGGTGAAGGGCAAAGTCGAACAGGTCGTTGGTAAGACACAAGCCTTATACGGCGATGCGAAAGAGCAATTCAGGAAGCGGCCCTGGAATGCTCGGCTTTGCACTGAGAAACGGCTCTGTCAAGTTATCGGGTATAGGTTACCTGTGTAGTAGAAGAGTAGTTTTCCTTATCAGATTGTTTTGTCGACTACGCCAGTAACTGTCCAACCATGCCATGTGGCGAAGCGTTCTTTGAGTACGACACGATGGCGTGCCGCGTTCATTTGATGTCTGGGTAACGTGAAGTGCTGCCGGATCACGCCCTGAGGCAGTCCGTCAAGGTTTTTGAGCGGGAAGTTGTTGCTCTCCCGCAGCCGGTTCGACACACACGAGCAGGCCGGCCGAACGATCTCCTCCGTTATCGAAGGGTCGTCCGGCCCACACCGCCGCCCTTGTAGTCTCGGGTATCGCTCGCCGCGCATTCAAGAAACGGCGTATGTCGAACACGACGTCATCGCCCGTCTGGCGAGTTTGGCACCGTGCTCGTCGACCGCTCGCCACAACAGATACTGCTCTCTGCGCAGCATCACGAAATTTCGTCCAGATGCCGTGTGCTGTCCGGCTTGCGCCGCGCTGCTTTCGCGCAATGGGCGAATCCAGCGCCGAACTTGTTGCACCGGCAACGGATCGTTTCGTACGTGACCACGACACTACGCTCGAGCAACAACTCCTCGATGTCGCGCAGGCTCAGGCTGAACCGGAAATACCAGCAAGCCGCGCAGCTGATGACGACGGGAGGGAAGCGGTGACCGTGATAGCCCTGCCTGCTATTTTGGCAACTCGTTACCGGTGATCGGCATTGCCGCGCTGTCCCGTTATCTGGGCCACGCCGGGGCGAACACGGTGTTCGCTGTGGTCAGCACCCTGCTTGCGATCGTAGCGCTGATTGTCGGTTCAAGGTACCGCAGCCGGCAGGCTGACCCGGACGCGTCCGCGATAGGCGCGCGACGCGCGGCAATTCGGGATTCGGTGAACCCGCGACGAATCAAGGAACGCTAAATGAGCACGCTGAACACGCGAGACCACCCGGTCCCGTTGGACGTCGCTTAACCGGACGCGCAGCGGATGACGGTGATCTTCGAGATCAACCGTGCAAGGCACGCGTTCGAAATCGAACCCTGGACCACGTTGCTCGACCTGCTGCGCGAGCATTGCGGACCTGTGCACTGGTTGCGTACGCGCCGGAAAGTGACAATGCGGGCCATTCGGGAACCGAGGCCGATGCATGATGTCGCGATCGTTTTGCATGAGGCACGCAAGTTAGGCTCCGGGATTCCAAGGAAGGCGACAAGTGATGCCCGCTTCCTGCATACCGGACAGCGGCGTATTCGGCGTCCTGTGCCCTGCGGCGGACACTGACAGGATCGGCGAACCGACCGTGGTGAGCGCTGAGGTCGACGTCGGGTGCGCAGATTGCTGCGCCCGCTCGTGCCGGGCAATGATGCAAGAGGCAGTGACTGGGAGCGGCGATGACCGAAAAACATATCGAATCCGAGCTTGCCGTCGAGGAAGAGGGCGAGCCGTCGTGGATCAGGCGGCTGGGGCCCGGCCTTATCACGGGCGCAGCTGATGATGACCCCAGCGGCATCGGGACATACTCCCAGGCCGGCGCACAGTTTGGCTTCAGTCTGCTATGGACGCTGCTGCTCACCTACCGTCGACGTGAAAACCTCGGCGGACGCAGCGAGCGCGCTTAAGCCTATCGCTGGCGAGCTAGCCTTTGCGTTGTTCAGTCTGGGCATTATCGGTACCGGACTACTCGCGCTGCCTGTTCTGGCCGGTTCAGCCGCCTACGCGACCGCTGGCACAATGAAGTGGCGCAACAGCCTGGCGCTGCGAGTGGGTCTGGCGAAACCGTTCTACGCTGTCATTGCCGTCGCGCTGCTTGGCGGAGTCGCGCTGACTTTCGCGCATTTCGATCCCATCAAGGCGTTGTACTGGAGCGCTGTCGTGAACGGCCTGACCTCTGTTCCGATCATGGCGCTTGTGATGCTGATGGCGGGTAGCCGGAAGGTCATGGGCGAATTTGCCGTGGTCGGCCTCCTGCGCTGGGCAGGATGGGTCGCCACAGCCGTGATGGGGCTGGCTGCCCTGGCGATGCTCCTGTCCGGTTGAAGCGATTGTCCCGAAAGGGCCGACGTGCTCCCTGACGAGGATTCCTGAGACGGCCGGTTTCATTACGATCCGGCCAACCGGCCAGCTTCAACCCGACGCGGAGCGAAACATGAACACCATCGTGGCAGTGTTTGGAGAAGGGAAGGATCTGACCGCGTTACAGATGACCCTACGGGCGATCGTCGTCTTTGTTTGCTGTCTGGTGTTCATCCGCATATCGGGACGGCGCTCTTTCGGCCAGCGCTCGCCATTCGACTACGTGGTCACCATTCTCCTCGGCGCAACGCTCAGCCGCGTCATTGTCGGAGCATCACCGGCCGTTGCGACGACGATCGCGTCGCTGACGATCGTCGTGCTTCACCGTGCGTTGGCCTGGGCGTGTGTCCGTTCCGAGTCCCTCGAGCGCCTGGTGGTGGGCGCGGAACGAGAGATCTATCGTGATGGTCGTTTTGACGAACAGCAGATGTCCGCCGCCCTGATCACGCGCACCGATGTCCTCGAATCAGCTCGGCGCCAGCTTGGCGCGCGCGATCTGGCCGCCGTCGAGGCCGCGATTCTCGAGCGCAATGGGGAGGTCAGCCTCATCCGGGCCCCCTCGCGGCAATTGCAGTCGTAAGGGTTGCGGTGAGCATCGGCCAAACAAATCTATTGGCTCGCTTCCCTCCCTTCGCGTCCGTGAAACCGGAGCGCGGATCGGATGGGTGGGCCGCGCGGCCGCAGTCAATGCGTTGATCATCGCAGGTTTTTTCGTCTTCGAATTTGTCGGTGCGCTGTGTCACAGTCGCCGTTCGCTGGGCGTGAAATAATTTATCCGGAGTGCCTGTTAGCTATCGGCGCTTCACGCGCCTGGCCCCCGGCATAACGACCGTCCTGGAAGTGCGCTATGTTCACGCGCTTGCCCGCACCTTTTTCTGCGCTGCCGCGATAGCCGTATTTCTCGTTGGCTGTCCGTGCCTGAAGTCAACGCGGCGACTGCCGCGGGCGCGGCTCCGCTGCTTGCGAAGGAGAAGCGGGTTTCGCCGGCTAACCCTGCCGCGCCGGTCGACTTTCCCACCATCGTCGAGCGATACGGGCCCGCCGTCGTAAATGTCAGCACGACTGCCCAGGAGCAGCAAGGGTCGGCGCCAGCCTTCGTGGCGCTCGATCCTGACGATCCCTTTTTTGCGTTCTTCAAGCGCGCGGCGCAGCAACCGCAGGAGTCTCAACGCAACCCATCAGGCGCGATATCAGGTGTCGGCTCCGGGTTCATTGTTAGCCCCGATGGCCTCATTCTGACCACGGCTCATGTGGTGGATCAAGCCGACGAAGTATCGACGTGCAGGTTTATACGGACTCAGACGGGTACCATAGCCTGACTTCTGCCATGCCGATCAATGTGGCGACCAAGGTGCGATCGCAGTTGCAAACCCAGCGCAAGCTACCTTCGGGCGGTCCTGGCGTGGAGGTACAGGACGTCGGCCCCGGATTGGCGGGGCCTTTGGCCTACCGCGACCGGCAGGTGCGCTGGTCAATTCCGTCGAACCCGGCACACCGGCAGCTGCGATCGGGATCAAGCGAGGCGACGTAATCGTGCAATTCGGTGACAAGACGATTGATCGCTTCGCCGAACTCGTCGAGGATGCTACTGGTCTGCGGTTCGGGACGAAAACCACACTCAGACTGATCCGCAATCGAAGACCGATGACGATGACGGTCATGGTCGGCGCGTCTTCGGAAAGCCCCAACGCTCGACAAAACGAGGGCAGCGCAATGCATCGTCTGGGCTTGATCATGCATCCGCTGAACGAGGGCGAGCGGACTTGCTGTAGGTCTGATGGTGGACGGGGTTCATGGGCCAGCGGCAACCGCAAGCATCCAGCCCGGCGATATCGTGCTGTCGCTCAATGGCACGCCGGTCGAATCGCAAGAGCAAGTGACCGCGTTGGAAGCAAAGGCAGGGAAGGAGATAGCGGTGCTGATCCAGCGCAACAATGCGCGCAGCTTTGTTTCGGTCGAACTTAAATGAACAGCGAGGGGTGGGCAGCTCGACATCACGCGCGAGCGATTCGCGCCGCGGCTTGTGTTCGTCATATGCGGAAAGTGTTTCTTATTTATCCCCGTAACGCGGTCCCCGCGGTGCGCCGTCAGCGTCGGCGAAGGTGTGTGCCAGGCGACGCACCGGTTTCGATCGCATCTTCACCGGCCGGAAGAACATCCCTGCAACGCATTTCTGGCGAAGTTCACGCTGCAGGGCTGCTCTTAGAAAGAAATTAATGGAGCCGCCGTTTCAGATCGGAAAGTTCAGCGTGAACCGAGATGACGGCACTTTTTACTTTCGCATTTACGCTGGCCGCGCGTTGACACGCTTGCTCCGCACGGTCGCCGACCTGCTCAAGGTCGTCTATCCATTGACGCATGCGATTTTCGTCTTTTGACTCCATTATTTTTTTCGCGCCTTCGGATTTTTTATCGAGCTGGTCAACGCAGTCCAAAAGCTCCTTAGGCACGGAGGCGTCGGCGTGACACGCTTGTGAGGCTTTCTCGATGGTTTGCTCCAGATGGGTGAAACGCTTCTGGATTTCGCGAGCTTGCAGCATGATGTACCCCCTCCTCGAAGGTCGTTCCACGGTAAGTTTGGGCACCGTTTTGCCGGATCCCCAACGTGGTACGGTCGGTCATCTGCCTGAGCCAACTGGCCTATTGATGCACCGCGGCGTTCCCGGCCAGTCAACAAGTGGCAGGTCTAATTACTATAGAACTCTCCACTGCAATCAGACAGGTCCCGCTCCTTTTGCGTGGAAGATGTGTGCTGGAGGAGCACGCACGCTATGACCCTCCGAAATGCCCGGCGGCCTGAGCGCATAGCCGGTGGCGAGGTAGAACATCGCGGCGTTGCGGGGTAGCCGCCCCAGGGGGCGTAGCCAGCACGGTGGCGCGTCGAAAAGTGAGCGGATTTCGTCTGAAGAGAGGTGATCTTAGCCTGGATGCCCGCAATGCTACGCCTGGAATTTCGATGCCGGGCACGGAGAATGCTGGCTAAGGGGAGGAAAGAACGGATCTCAACACGCAAGGGCATTTTCCTGATGGCGAGCCCAGTTACGCCGGCGCCTATGTCGTGGTCCGGTTTGTCGCGCAGGTCGATGGCTCGCCGGTGGTGTGCATGATGACCGCAGAGGCGCTCGAAGACCGCTATGGAGCTGAATCGACACTCGAAGGCGCATTGTTCGACGCGTTTGGGAGGGTCTTACAGACTTTCAACCGGTCCGCGAGCAAGCCCTCAAAGATAACGGCAGAGCGGCAGTTGTCTTGCACAGCGGATTGTTCAGAGTGCAGACACTTGCGCAGAAGCAGGACGCGTCAATTGGGCGAAAGCGGAGGTCGCTATGCCAGCAAAATCCAAAGCGCAGCAAATGGCCGCGGGCGCCGCGCTTTCTGCAAAGCGTGGCGAGAGAAAAGTCGGCTCACTAAAGGGCGCCTCGAAATCGATGTACGAGTCAATGAGCGAGGCGCAATTGGAGGACTTTGCGTCGACGAAGCAGAAGGGCAAGCCTCAGCACAAATCCAGGCAGTGAACGAAGCTGCGGCAAGTTCAAAAAGCGGCGATGCCAAGCCGCCTTGCAATAAAGTCTACCCGCCTGTCGTGCGGGCCATCAGGAGGGAAGTGACATGCTTCAATATGCGCTCATTTTCTTTATCATCGCGATCATCGCGGCGGTCCTCGGCTTCGGCGGGATCGCAGCCGGCGCGGCAGCCATCGCGAAAATACTGTTCTACATCTTTCTCGTGATTTTCCTCGTCACGCTGCTGCTCGGCGTCGTTCGACGATGAGGGTGACCTGAGGCCGGAAAGATCGCAACGTCAAGGGCCTCGACCCCGGCCATGCGCCGCTCCTGACGATTGACAGCATGGAGGCGCTCGTCAGTGCTGCGCAGATGGACGCGATCGAATTTCATACCTGGAACGGGGTGGCGTCGGCCCTGGGAAAGCTCGACCGGATGGTGTTCGATCTCGACCCGGACCCCGCCCTGGACTGGGACGCGATGATCGAAGCGGCGCAGCTCGCACGCGAGCTGCTTGCCGAGCTCGGCCTCGAATCGTGGTGCAAGACGAGCGGGGGTAAGGGGCTGCACGTGGTGGTGCCGATCGCGAAGGCGCTGGGCTGGGAGGATGTCAAGGCGTTCTCGCAGGCGGTCGCTCAACATATGGCAGGGTCGCTGCCCGAACGCTTCAGCGCGAAGATGGGCAAACAGAACCGCAAGAAAAAGATCTTCGTCGACTATCTGCGCAACAACCGCGGTTCGAGCACGATCGCGGCGTTTTCGGCACGCGCGCGGGCAGGGCTGGGCGTTTCGGTGCCGCTCGCGTGGAATGAAGTCGAGCACACGACCGGCGGTGATCAATGGACCATCGGCAATCTGCGCGAGCGCCTCGACGCGCTCAAGAGTGACCCGTGGGCCGGCTACTCGACGTGCCGGCAGCACATCACCGCGGCAATGCGAAAGCGTCTCGATCGATCGGGAAAGGACGATTGAAGGATGAACTGTCTTCTGCGCATGATCGTTCTCCTGCATTAGCAAACAGGATTCATGCTGCCCAGGTAAGAGCCCAGCGTGTGGGAAGACCCGCAGCAGCGGCAGCAGGGAAGCCTTACCCACCACTTTGATGTTATGAGCATCAATCGTGCCGTGTGCATGTGACTGGTGGCCAGCCGCATGACCTGGAGCCGTCAGGACGCCGGCCTCGTCGATTGACGATCGAGCGATCGAGGCTCGCGGGTACGAGTTCGCGCGGCTAATTTTCGCTGCCGCGCAGCCGGTGATACCAGTTCATCAAGGGCGTGGCTGAGACGCCATGTATTACTACCGACGCCGCGACAACGGCCAATGCGAGCGGCACCAATGGTGCGATGTCCGCAGCGGCGCCGTGCTCGAGCGCGTACGCCAGATAGTAAAACGAACCGATGCCGCGAATTCCGAACCAGCTCATCAGCCGTCGCTGGGTATGCGTCGCGTTCGATCCCAGCAGCGACAATTCCACCGATACCGGCCGCACCAGCACGAACAGCACGACGGTGAGCGCGGTCGTTTGCCATGTGAACAGTGGCACTTGCAGATTGGCGAGCACGTTGCCGACCATCGCCATCACCGCGACTTCGGCAATGCGTTCGAGCTCGATCGTGAAGCCGAGCACCGACTCCGTCATATACGCATGCGCTTTGCTCGGATTCGCCGCGGTCGCGTCGACGTCTTCGGAATCGACGGTGCCGATCACCTTGCGGGCCGACATACCGCCGCTCGCGCGATGCTCGACGCGGCGCATGGCGACACCCGCTGCGAACACCGCCAAAAAACCGTACGTATGTGCGAGTTGCGCGGCGCCGTACGTGAGTTCGATCAGGCCGAGCGCGAAAAATCCTTCGAGGCCGAGTGCCTGCGCATGGCGCGTACGCAACCATGCAACCGCGTGCGTCGTGACCCAGCCGAGCAGGCCGCCGATCGCGATCGCGCCAGCCAGGCCCCATGCCATGCTGCCCGCGAGCGTGAAGGTCAGCACGTTGCCGGCCCCGGCACCAGGCGAAGCGCATAACGTGAGGCCGAGCATCGCGAAGGGCAGTGCGATGCCGTCGTTCAGGCCGCCTTCGCCGGATAGCGCGAAACGCAGCAGATCGTGGTCGCCGGGATTGTGTACCTGGACGTCGTGGGCCAGCACCGGATCGGTGGGGGCGAGGATCGCTGCGAGCAGCAAAGCTGGGCCCCAGCGGAGATCCAACGCATAGACGCCGAACAGCGTCAGTAGTGGAATCGTCGCCAGCATGGCGAGGAAGCCGAGCCGCAGCGGTACTGTCCAGAGCTTCTCGAGCACGCCCAGCCGCAAGCGCAAACCGATCGCAAACAGCGACACCAGCAGCGCGATTTCGGTGATGGTGCGAAGAAGGTGCGCGTCGGCGGCGATATCGAGGCGCAGCAGACCAATGCCCGGCGACCCGAGCGCGTAACCGGTGGCCAGGTAGAACATCGCAGCGCTACAGGGCAGCCGACGCAAAGTCGTCGCCGCAATGCCCATGAAAACCAGCACCGCACCGACGATGAGAAACCAGAGTGATTCTTCGTGCATGAGCATCCGCTTGAGGCTGGCGCGCGAACATTGCGCGCGTTGCCGGTTGTGAAAGGCACGCATTCGGGCGCGATGCCCGGTCGCGCCCGCGCGCATGGCATCGGACGCTATCGGGCCGACGGTGCGCGCGGTGGCGCTTCAAGGCGCGCGTCCGAACGCTTCGCGTAATTTGCGCTTGGCCTGTTGCAACGTATCGCGCCGCGCCATCGCCGCTGTGGCCAGTGTGTGTTCCAGGTGAAACGCGCCGGATACCGCGTGGGCGGCATGCTGGTGCGTTACGGCGGGCACGTTCTGAACCCGCCACGGTCCGGACCAGCCAGTAACAGCGTCCGGATTACAGCTTGAGGCCGCCGGCCTCCGGCGCATCCGAGGATCCGGCGGGAATCTCGCCAACGTCCAGATCGTCGCGCCGGTCGAACGGATCGCGTCCCCAGTACGGCTCGCTGCCGTAGTACTGGTGCACGGAGGTGGCCCATGTCTGATCCGCCATAGAAGGCCAGTGATCCTTGTCGAAGCCCGGCGCGTTTTTTACGCGCTCGGCCGTCATCGCCAGTACGAAGCATTTTTTTTGGGTATCGAGCGTCAGCGCACCCCATGGGATGGCCAGCAGTTTGTCGCCGATGCCGAGAAAGCCACCGGTCGACAGCACGGCATAAGCGATGCAGCCGGAGCCGACGTCGAGCATGATGTCCTTTATCTTGCCGATGTCTTTGCCGTCACTGCTGAGCACCTTGTTGCCGTCGAGGGTTGCTGCCGCCATCACGTGCGGGCCGGGGCCGTCCGCGCTTGCGCGGCCACGGCCGACGATACGTGCGCCCTGGCTCTGGCGCAGGTTGCCTTGCGTCTGTGTCTGGGTCGGCATGATCTTCCTCCTCTACAGATTGGGTGTATGGCTGTTGCAGCAACCGGCGTTCCATCGGGTGCACAGCCTCTGGCAAGGGACAGCCCGCGACGGAATTCGATGCGCCGCGGTGCGCCGCGCGCAAAGGAGGCAGGCGGGATTGCAATTCTTTCCTATGAATATCAGAAGAGAACTGATGAATCGTCTACGCCCAGGGCATGGCCGCTTTGCGCGTGGTTGGCACCTCGGGCGCCTAGCCGTCTTCGCCGACTTCGGTGGGATCGGGCAACTCGGGCAGATTGCGGCTGTCGTCCGGTGGTGCCGGTTGGGCCTGATCGTCTTCCGATCCTGGTGTACTGAAGACCTCGTTGGATTTCGGCGTGGTTTGCATTGTCTTCTCCATCAAGACTCCGATGCGCAAAGACGACGCACGTCGCGTGCCAATGTTCTGCGCACCCGGCATTACCGCTTGTTCCACGAGCGTGCGCCGGGAAGGCACACGCCTTGCTCAGTGACTGATGGCAGCAGGCAACATTTGCGTTGCGCGCGGCGAATGCCATATTCACCTACGGAGACTTCAATGAAGGAGGGGTGATGAAACAGCTAACTAATCAAAGCACAGGCAAACAACTGCTGATGGTGGCGGCGCTCGTATTGTTGACGGCTGCAGGCGGCTGCAAGCGCGCCACTAGCAACAGCATCGGCGTCGCGCTGGGCAGCAGCGGCGTGATGGACGGTCACGCGGCCACCGGCAGCACCGCTGACACGAGTAGCGGCGCGGCCGCCGCCGCCGATAAGGCGAGCATGCCGGCCGTCGCAGCTGCGGCGTCAGGTGCAAGCCAATGACGTTGATTGGGCGCCGATTTGCGCTAAGGCGGCCTGGGTTGAAATGCCTCATGACGAGGCAGACCTTGGAGCAGCAATAGGCGCAAGTTGGAGAGGTGGACAAGCGCGGACATACTGCTTCGGCTGTATCGATGCAATCGATGCAAGCGGCCCGGTTCTCGCGAGGGTGAGAATGAACGCATGCGTTTGCATCGGAGGAGGTGCAATCGTGGACTCAAGAATCCATTACCAGATGAATATCTGCGGTGGCGATTTCAGGCACGTCAGAGAATGCTTCCGCGACTGGAAATCGCAGCCGCTTGTGTACCGCTGGAACCAGCGGATGTTCGAGGGAAAACAGGAAGTGCGTCCTCTGTCCGGACGTGTGTTCAACGACGGCGAGGTCGCGCACCGGGCCCTCGAGCGCGTGTGCGGACCGCACGATCCCTATGCGTTTGCCGCCGAGATTCGCGATGGCGAGCGCGACCTGTGGCTAGTGATGGCAGCATTCGAAGAAGAAGCTTGAGGCGGCCCGCGCTGTATCTTCTCTGCTCGCGGCCGGTAATCGGCGTACTCAACGAGCCCGCCTCGCCGCGCGCAAGGGCGCTGCCTGGTCTGCATTGACCGCACGGCGATATTTTAGCGAGCCGGACCGGCGTTTCGGTGAATAAGTCGACCTGGGAGAAAGAGAATGAAATTCCGATATTTCCTTCAAGTGATGGCTGCCGCGCTGGGTATTGGCGCCGCTTCGGCCGGCGCGGTGTACGCGCAGACGAGCGATGCAGCGGCGGGCGCGGTGAAGCTGTCGCCGGCGGACCAGCAGTTCGTGCAGGCTGCCTCGCAGGCCAACGCCACCGAAATCGCGGCAAGCAAAGTCGCGCTCATGAATTCAAGCGATCCGCACGTCAAAACATTCGCACAACAAATGATTGCCGACCATACGAAGCTATCTCTCAGCATGGACGCACTGGCTGCCAGCAAGGGCCTGGGCGCGGCACCGACCGCCGATTCCGCGCTGGTCGGCAAGCTGCAAACGCTCAAGGGCAAGGAGTTCGATCAGGCATACGTCGAACAGGTCGCTCTGGAAGGTCACCAGAAGGCGGTTGATCTGTTCCAGAAGGAGAGCGAGAGTGGCACCGACGCGCAAATTAAAGCCGCAGCCACGCACGCGCTGCCGACGATCAAACATCACCTCGCGATGGCGCAGCAACTCGCTGGCGCAATGAAGAGTTCGTCATGAACGCGAGTTAGCCGCGGTCGGCCTATGAGGATGCCCTTATGCACGTCACGTTTCCTGACGACCAGCCGGTCTTCGACGGCGCGAATCTGACGGTGCGCTTTGCGGCACGCGTCGATGGCGAGCCGGTTGAGTGCGCGATAACCGCCGAGGCACTGGAAGATCATTTTGGTGCAGATTCCGCGCTGGAATCCGCCTTGATGGCCGCCTTCGACAACGGCCGCAATCGCATCCGTTCGGTTTGCGCCGAAGCGCTCGGCCAGAACGGCGGAAAAAGCGTTGTGCTACATAGCGGACTGTTCAGAGTGGAAGGCATGGACCCCGATCGCGGCACGACGATCTAATCCGATGCGTGCCGCTGCATGCGCCTGAACTCCGTGCGCGGTGCGGCGGCATAGTCCGCATCGGCTATTCAAGGATGGAAGGAGGCCGTATGTCAGAAGAGACCCGTGACTCCGGCGTGCTGGTCGCCGTCCACGTGTCGCCGGACAATCAACTGGATGCCGCACGGGTGCTGCGCGACGCGGGAGGCGCGGCGATCGAACGCGCGACCGGCCGTTGGCAGCAAGGGCGGTGGGCCGACTTCGATCCGCGCAAGCGGCCGGAGCCGCTCAGCGAATTCAACGAGAAACGCGCTTGATTTAAGGACGTCTCTTCGCTGAAGTTTTCAACGATGTGGACGACAGGACGGCCGGGCATTTGTCGGGCCGTCTTGCACTCGGGGCGGTCGGTTCCGGGCATGACGCATGCGAACAGACCGATGAACTCCGCTGCTATATGAAAAGGTGCGGTGGCGGATTTCACGATTGACGAAACCTCTGGAGGTATTGAATGGCTACGAACGTTGTTTCCGTGCTGAACGATCTGGTCGAAACGTCGAAGGATGGCGAGAAGGGCTTTCTCAAGGCCGCCGAAGACGCGCATGACGCGCAACTGAAAACGTTGTTTCAGTCGCGGGCCGAAGACTGCGCGCGCGGCGCACGTGAATTGCAGGATGCGGTTCAAGACTTGGGCGGCAAACCTGAAACGCGTGGCAGTATGAGCGGTGCTTTGCATCGTGGCTGGGTCGACGTGAAGTCGGCGGTGGCGAATCGCAGCGACCACGAAATCCTGGCCGAATGCGAAAAGGGGGAGGATGTAGCGAAGAAACGCTATCACGACGCGCTCGAAAAGGATTTACCGCTGGACGTGCGCGCAATCGTCGAGCGCCAGTATCAGGGCGTGTTGCAAAACCATGACCGCGTGCGCGATCTGCGCGATCAGTACGCTGCGCTCAAGCATTAGTCGACATTAATCGGCGGTAAGTGGCTGGTGCCCTGACCGGCGCCGGTTGTGGAACAGCCGCATGCCAGCTGCAAGGGAGAAGCCGTCCGGCGTCCGGACGGCTTTCTGTTCCCTCAAACACCGGCCGGGGCCGGGAACTCTGGCCTGACGCGAGGCTTACTCTGCAGCGATCTTCAGGTGGTTCTTTACGCCCGTCACGCCCTTGACGTTCTGAACCACTTCTTCGGCTGCGGATTTGTCGTCTGCCGTTGGGACCGAGCCCGTAAGCCACACCACGCCCTTGCGGGTCTTCACGTGGATATGGGTCGACTTGACGTTGCTGGCGGCCAGCAGATCGGCCTTTGCCTTGGTGGTGATGGTGCTGTCGTCGATGTGCTGGCCCATGGTTTCGGAGCTGGCCGATGGGGCCGGCGCACTGGTTTGCGCCGTCGCGTTTAGTGCGAATGCGACACATGCGACGCTGCCTGCAGCCTTCAGAAGGTGGATGGTCTTCATGGTTTCTCCATCGGGTTGTTGATGAAAATGGCGGTATTGTTGCCTTGCGTCGATCGCGGTCGAAACCGCTGATGACGTGCGTGGGATCGTTGCCGCTACGGTTCCGTCAGCGCCCGTTATCGACACCGGACGATGGCCGTTGCATGCGTTCGCTGTTTCGTGCGTGCAGAGGCCGACATTCGCCCACGCAGCGTACGCCCGCAAGTGGTGTGCCTGGACGGCATCGTCAACCCGCCGCCGTGGGCGAAGTCGCACGACGGCGCAGTCGACGGATGAATGGAATGGACCCCGCTCCATTTGCACGGGCGCACGGCACTTCACATTGCGTTTCTATATCAAGCGTTTCTTTCGCATTGCCCCAATGTATTACGCCGCAATCGTTACGGCGCGACACGGTCAGGCTACGAACCCGCATGGGGCTCGGCGCCCACGGCGCAACGGATATCCTGCTCAACGTGCTGTTTCTGCACGCGCTGTCGCCGACCGCGATCAACAACGTGGTACCGGGAGGGTGGTCGATCGGTGTCGGGATGCTGTTCTATCTGATCGCGCCGCTGCTGTTTTTCGTCGCGATGAACCGCACGCGGTTGCTGATCGCGACAGCTTTGTTGCTGGCACTGTCGGTCATCGCGTTGTCAATCGGCGACTGTCACGGCACGCTCGACTGTCATGTGACGAACAACTCGTTCAGCTATTTCTGGCCGCCAGTACAAGGGCCATGCTTCATCGTTGGAATGTGGGCGTGGTACTCGTTCCGCTCGCATCTGACGGGCGCATCCAGCGTGACGCGGCGCACAGCGTGGCTGATTTTTTCGCTCGCCTCAGGCTTCGCCCTCGCGACGGCGGCGCTCGGTGTGTGGCTCGCGAAAGCACCTGAATTCGCGCCGGTCTTCGCCGCGTGCAGCGCAGTCGCGTTTCTGTTGTTCGAGGTAGATAGCGTAGTTTTCGCGGCCCAGTGCGTCGGCACAGCGGCGAATGTACGCGCCGCGAGCAGACGTCGAGGGCGTGTTCGAGCAGAGGGGCCGGGAAGTGTCGCTTGTGCTTTTCGTCGCGACAGTGCTGGCAGTGCTCGCCGCGTCGTATGCGTTCTCTCGCATCTCCGACCGGATGATTCAGGGACGCGCGACGCGTCTGTCGCGCAGCATCCTCGCACATGTCGACCGGCGCTTTCACCGGAGTAGCCGGGCGTGACGATCTCGACGAGGTGGCGTGATGAGCTGTACGTGCAGAGACGCTTGAGGCACGTCAGTTGCTGACAGAAGGAGGGTCGTCCGCGCATGTTCAGGAACTGCACGCACGATCGCTGCGGTAGAGGCGGACTGACGGCTACCCGACCCTACGAAGGTTGTAGAGCCTCTGCGAGGTCATCGAGCGACAACGGCTTGGTGAGATGGCAGTCAAATACCCCTTCGTCAGTCTGAAGTCTGCTGGCGCTGTCGGCGTAGCCCGTCAATGCCACGAGCTTCGTCTGCGAGCACTGCGCCCGCAGACGAAGCAACTGTGCAAGTGCAATGCCATCCATGTCGGGCATGCTGATATCAATCAGGGCAACGTCCGGGGTGAATGACTCCACGATCCGAAGTGCGTCGGGTCCGTTCTGTGCCCGTTTCACCTCGTGCCCGTCCAGTTCCAGCAACGTGCCCAGCGCCTCCGTGGCGTCCGCGCTGTCGTCGACAAGGAGGATGCGCATTGACGCCATTGTGCGCCTCGCGGTCATGGGCACCTTGCTCGTCCTTTCGCAGACAATCGGCAGTCGCAGGGTGACTTCCGTCCCTTGACCTTCACCAGCGCTTGCGATCGTGACGGTGCCGTTGTGTGCCGTCACCAGATGCTTCACGACTGCCAGTCCAATTCCGAGTCCACCTGCTGCATGCCGGCGTGCAGATGCCGCCTGGGCAAACATGTCGAAAACGTGCGGCAGCAGTGAAGATGAAATGCCAGCACCGTTGTCCCTCACCGTGATGACTGCAGTGCGGGGCGATGAATCGTGTATCGACCCGGTGCTGAGGTCCGGCGCCTCGACCAGCAAGGTGATGTCGCCCCCGGGAGGGGTGTATTTCACCGCATTCGACAGCAGATTCGACACAACCTGCGTGAGGCGTGCGGGGTCCGCGTAAACGGTTACTGGATACGGCGGAACAGCGACATGCAGCCGGTGCTGACCGTTGCTGGCGTCGGCCTTCATCACCGTCACCGCGTCCGCCACGATGTCCTGGAGTAACCCGTACGAGGGGCGGACGGAAAGCTTGCCGTGTCTTATCCGGGACGCGTCGAGCAGGTCGCTCACGAGTCGTTTCAATAAGCGGAGCTGCCTGTCGGCGATATCCAATGCAGACAATACGGCCGGATTGTCTGTCGCAAGCTTTTGCGCTGCTGTCAGCGCGCTGTCGATCGGGGCAATGGGATTGCGCAACTCATGGCTCAGGGTCGCAATGAAGTCGTCCTTGCGTGCTTCAGCCAGAGCGAGCGCATTCCTTGCCGCCTCCGCTTCGGCCGCGCGGGCTTCCGCGTCTGCTTTCGCCCGGGTGATGGTGAGCGCGGCGCAGGTGAAGTTCGCGAGGCTGGTCAGGATTCTGAGGTCCTCGGAGTCAAAAAGATGATCCTTGTCGTGGGACATCACCCATACGGTGCCCCACGGCTCCGGTTCGCCCGGAATCGGTACGACCAGTTCTTCGATGACCTCAGGGATAACGTGCTTCAGACAAGCAAAGTGGCGCTGTGGGGAGGAGAACAGTTGCCCCTCAGCCAGTTCGAGCGTCATGCCGCTCGGGCTGTCTTCAACGGGGATTGTGGTGTCCACGGCGGCCGCGCACTCGCCCGAAACGGCGACCCATCTGAAGACAGGGGCGCCGTCGGTGCCGCGTTCCAGCAAGGCGATGCCGGCGCTGCCCGCCTCGCACAGATGGAGCGCCATGTCCGAGAGCGTCTGCAACACGGCGCCATCCGAGGAGGTCAACGCCCGTGCCAGACGATGCATCGATTCGCTTTCAGCAGCGAAATCGGGCGGTCGATGCGCTCGCGTGCCAAGCGCAGGTGTGACCAGGGTACCCGCGCTCCGGGCGCGGTCCGCTGCGGGTGACGCAGACGGTCCGGCCATATGGCCTCCAGGCGTAACTGGTGTTGGGACGCACGCGAAAAGGGCTGCCGTGCAGACTGAATTGTAGTCCTTGCGGCACAAAGAGCACTGCCGCCGTCTGCGATGCCGGAAATGCGCGTCGGGTACGGTTATTGCGGCATTAGTCGATTGCCCTTCCAACGTAAACGTGACATTTGAATTGGCAACGGTACTTCTGGTTGATGACGATCCGAATATTCTGCGCCCGCTTCAACTGCTGGTGGAGCGCGAGGGATACCGCGTGCTGACGGCGCAGAATGGCGAGGCGGCACAGGCCGTCGCTGCCATCGAGAGTCCCAGTCTCATTGTCACCGACTGGATGATGCCACGCGTCGATGGCATTGAACTGTGTCGACGGTTGAAGGGCGACGTTGCCACGGCCGGCAGTCCTGTGATCATGCTGTCGGCCGCGCTGCCGCCCCATCCGGAGGAGCAGCTATGGGACGTACTTTTGATGAAGCCCGCGGCGATTGGCCGACTGATCAGGACGATTCATAACCTTCTTGACGAACCTCCTGCGGACGCGCGAGGTCAGCCGTGCAGGCAGTAAATATGCTGCATCCCATTTGCTATGCGAGCGGAGATCACGATGGTCAGCACATTGACGAAAATTCTTCTCATCGTTGTCATTGCCGCTTCGTGCAGCGGATGCTCTCGCAAGGACGACAGCGGAATCACTATTCCGGGTGGGCATAACAGCAATGGCAACGGCGCGTCATCGCCGAGAGCGGGCATGGATTTCTGAGTTTTTCAGGCGATCCGTCGAGTTCGACGCACACGCGCGCGAGGCGCCCGTCAGGTGGTGGAATACAGGAGGAAACGATCATGAGGCCGTTTGACCGGGAGCAGTGAATCGAAGAGATCGCACTGGGGTTGGCAGGGCTTTTCACCTCACCAAAGGCACCGTCGGTGCAATCTTATGAGGAAGGACACCGCCTGCATTTTTTGCTATCCTGGGTTGTCGAGTCAAAACGCGATACGTCGCTGGATTCGCGCTGCGTCTTCGCGATCAGATTTTCAGAGCCACAGATCGATCGCTACGCCGCGATGGGCACCGCCCAACGCAGGGCGTTCCGGGACCGGCTGGGGGCTTTCGTCCGGCAACGCTTTGACGAACAGTACCAGCCGCCTCCGCTAGAAGGCGACTGCTCGATCGAGTTCGACGTCGACGATATGCTTCTGGAAGCACAGGACACTGGAAGTCCTTACCTGTGAGGCAATGCTCACGGATAAAAGTACGCATCGAGCGTCCACGGTAGCGAGATCAGGCGGGCCACCATAGCCGCGAGTGTATCGGGCGACACGGCCGCGAACGTAATGGTCATTTCTTCTTGGCAGTGACGGCGATCCACACGGATCCGAACGTGGTCCGCCTGGTGAGCCTGGCAAGCGAGAACCTGCCAGGCAGCAACGACCCTCAAATTCCCTGCCTTTGCGCGCACGGTGAGCCGGTAACGATCGCGCTGGACCGGTGTGCCAGGCCAAATTGATCCCGTAACGAGCGCGACAGTCGGGCGATTTTCCAGGCAGCACGCCAGGCCTTGCCGCCCGGCAGGTGGATGAACGAACAGCCGCGAAACCACCGCAGGTCGCGATAGTTGTTGCCGGGCCAATGGCGGCCTACCGCCTGGTAAGCACCTGCCCTTGACCCGATTACGCGCTTCCGCACGGGAGAGGCGCACAAAGGGAGCTGACCGATGATTCGTGAGTCAGTTCGCCGAAAGGCCTTGACAACTTCCTGCTCATAGAAGGTGTGTACATGCCATATTCGACGTCAAACTCACCCAGCTTGTCCTGACACCAGGTGACTCGCTCAACTCGTTGAAGTCGATGTCGCCGGGTAAAAAGTCCTCGCCAACCTGCAACCAGATGCGGTCGTGCGCGTTGATGATTTTGGTTTCATCGCTCATGGTGTCCACCTATAGACGACGATACTCGTGCCGTTGTAGTCATCCTTGGTGACCACGTACTCGCCGTTTGAGCGCAGCGTGGCGCGAATCCCATACATCGAGTCGACGTCATTGCCGACGTACACGTTGGTGGAATTGCTGTTGGTGAACGTGTTGTCCAGCTTTCCGCTCGTCAGGTTGAAAGCGTCGACATTGGGCACCGTGTGCACGTACCCGACGAACAGGTAGTTGCCTGCGGCAGAGAGGGCCTTCGGATTGGCCTTGGTGAGGGTGATGACAACGGGACTCGTCTGGTTGCCCGCCATCCATCCGTGATAGACCTCCACACGCGTGCCGATGGATGTCGGGTCCGTGCTCCCTGTGATCCGGTCCGCCAGAATCATCGTATCGCTTTCAGGCAGGTAGATGATGCGGGCCATGACGCCAAGCGTAGTGGGTATCGCGTAGGTCGTTGGCGACCCCCATGAAGGCTTTCCAGTGGAGTCGAAGCCGGTCAGGGGCCAGTGGGTGATGACGCCTGTCCTGTCCAGTCCAGCCCATACATCGCCATTGGAAGCCAGATCAAAACCATACGTAACGAGTCCAGACACGTTGAATGGCGTGGTGCCGGGAAGAACGCCGTCAGGAATGGCAATGTAGCCGGAGGCGGCTGGGTTGAAGTGGAAGAAATAGAATCTATCGGGGTTCTGGCCAGCCGCCACCAGTATACGGTTGCTCCCAACAGTAGCGATCTGACCGAAGTGCTCACCTCGGCTGCGGTCGTTGACGTTGATACGAGGATCAGCGGGATACGTAAAGGGGTCTACCGTGTTGGCGACGAATTTCCAGTCCGCTCCACCAGTTCCCGAGTAGATGTTGGTCCCCGAGTAGAACATCGTTGCGTCTGAGGAAGGGTCAGGTGCGCCGATGGATTCGAAGTTCAAGGACTGCAAGGTGTAGAGCAGGGTCCCAGAAGGGTTATAGGCATAAAGGTCCGTTCCGCCCGTGCGACCGTTGTCCCACGTCTTGCCCCACGGCTCGCTCAGGATGTACAGGTTACCGGCCGCATCCTTGCCGATTCCGTCAATCTTGGCGAACCTGAGGCTCCCTACCTGGCCCTTGATGCCCGTTGTCGTGTCCAGGTAACCTCCCTGAACCCCGAACGTTTTCACAAACGGGGGCATTGCATGGATACTGTAGACCTTGATGTTCTGGTCTGGTCCCGCATCGCCAATCCAGAGGTACTGAGTAGTGGTGTCAAAATAGAGAGCAGAGGCCACACTTCCGGTGGTTAGCTGTAAGGTGTTCAGCCGGGTTCCGGTTTGGCTGTATTGCTGAACTACTGATCCCTGTGCGACCCAGATATTGCCGTTCCGGTCGAAGGCCAATGCTCCAGGACTCGTTACCGCGATATCTCGTACCCATGTGCCGTCCGTCCTGTACAAGCGCACGCGATTTCCAGGGTGATCACTGGCAGCCCAGAACTGTCCCCAAGTCGCCAGACCGGTAATCACGTCGGCGCGGCGTTCTGTCGTATCTGCGGACACCGCAATCTGCTGGTCATTCACACCCGTGGAGCGGTTGTAACGATAGACACGACCACTGGTATAACCAATCCCTGTGATCCTGTTAAACCCCATCCCCACCCACAGGTAAGTCGTGTTACCCGTGATCGCGTCGCCCGTTGGGCCACCATGCGTGCCAATGGAACCCGCGTTCTTCCCAGCCTTGTAGATGGCGATGCTACCTTGATTCTCATCCCACGCAGATGCGGTGTAAACCGTTCCTTCAGGCGCTACCCAGAGGGAACGCGCCGCGTTTCCTACGCGAGTCGCATTGGTTCCATATGTGTTGGCAATCCAGTCCGTCGTGTACTGTGCGACACACACCTGTGTCAGAACAGCGCTTAACAGGCCAACACCAACGAGCTTCAGTTTGCGTAACATAAAACTCCTTAAAATGTATGACAATTCAAGAGACATTCACGTACTTCCCGTCTCAGAGGTACCGTCACGTTGTTAGAAGTCGCGCGCGCGAAGACGTAGAACGTGACAGTACCCGCGCTGGCCCGCGAGAAGGGGCCCTTCCAGCCGTCGCTGTTTGATGAGCGCAACCTGCTTGAGGTGACGAGTGAGGCGTTCCCCGGCGAACGGCTCATTGTGTGCCGCATTCCGCTGCTGGCCGAGGAACGGAGCCGCAAGCGCGAGGCCTTGCTGCAGGCCACCGAAGCTGAGCTGATGAAGATCGCCAAGGCGACCACACGGGTACGCAACCGGCTCAAGGGTACCGAGGCGATTGCCTTGCGTGTGGGCCGCATCATCGATCACTTCAGGATGGGCAAGCACTTCGAGCTGAGCATCACTGACTCGAGCTTTACCTGGATGCTCAACGCCGAACAGATCAAGGAGGAGGCCGCGCTCGATGGCCTGTATGTGGTGCGCACCAGTGCGCCGGCGGCGGATCCGTCAGCCGAGGCAGCCGTGTCGGCCTACAAGGGCCTGGCGGTCGTGAAGCGCGCCTTCCGTTCGCTCAAGACGGTCAATCTGCAGGTGCGCCCCGTGTTCCATCGGAACGCCGGGCGCGTGCGCGCTCACGTCTTTCTGTGCATGGTCGCTTACTACGTCGAGTGGCACATGCGCGAGAAGTTAAAGCCGATGCTGTTTGACGATGAATATATCGAGCAGGCACGTGCTACCCGCGCGTCGCCAGTGGCCAAGGCACGACGCTCGGAGCAGGCGAAAGCCAAGGACGCCACCAGACTGGGCGAGGACGGCTTGCCAGTCCATAGCTTTCGCGCATTGCTCGATGATCTGGCAACGCTCGCGTACAACGTCTGTCACACGCCCCTCAACCCGCAAGCGAAGATCGTCATGATCACGCGGCCGACACCCGTTCAGGAAAAGGCCTTCCGCCTGCTCCACGTCAGCCCTGTCGCCTGTACCCAGTAATCGCTTCGCTCGCGCGCACATCACCGTGATAAATCAAAGGATTATGCGCGCCGGCGCTCAAAGTTCGGTCTAGTGACTCCATCACCCCGGTTCCCCACTCGGTGAAGACGACAGCTGCCGATGCCTTGGTTACTGCCATGAGCCGAATAAGTACTAAAGCGTAAGGACCTAAAGCGTAAGGACCTAAAGCGTAAGGACCTAAAGCGTAAGGACCTAAAGCGTAAGGACCTAAAGCGTAAGGACCTAAAGCGTAAGGACCTAACTACTCCGACGGTTGCTGAGAGTATTCGCGCCTTGATTCCGGTCGTTCACGATGCTGTTCAAGCTCATGCGGACCGTGATGTGCATGCCGTTCGAGACAAACGACGATAACGGTTCCGGCGCGGGCTGAGACTCGGGCGCCAGATGCGGAGTGTCGTCCGTCATGACGGGGCGCTCTTCGATGACAGTGGTCTCTTCGACGACAGCCGTCTCAGCCATCGCAGGTCTGTCGCCCATGACAGGTTCGTGACGTCTGGCCTTCAACACGGGTTCACGGCGAACTGGTTCACGATTGACATGCTCACGGCGCTCCGGCTCGCGACGCACGGACTCGCTTTCAACCGGCTCGGTCGGGCGAACGGATGGGCGGTTCGTCACCTCGATCCAATCCGGCACGTCGGCGAGATTCATGATCGTGAGCTTGCCGCCGTACACAGCGCCCGTGTCGATATTGATCACGTTGTCTTTCGCCGTGACGGCCGACAGGGGCGTGTGGCCGACGATCACGGCCGTCACGTTGTCGATCCGCCCGGCGGCATGCATCTGCGAACGCACACTGAGTTTCGCCCGGTTGATCAGTCCGCGTAGCGTGTTGCGTGAAGGCGCGGGATGCGATTGGTACGACTTCCAGCGCGTGCGCGACCAGATCGCCTTGCGGCGCGTCACGCCATCGGCCGTCTCGCCTTCTATTTCACGCACGAACTCCGACCAGTTAGCCATGGGCGAATCGGCGTGTACGATGCCGATGAGCCCATGTTCTGTCTCGATCTCGATCACATAGGGCAGCGACGCCATATAGGTGGCGATCCGGTTGACCCACTCGCTATCCTCGGCCCTGTCGAGCAGCCAGTCTGCTCCATTGCCCAGCGGCGAGAGCGCCTGCTCTTCGCCGCCATGCCAGCGCACGATGGCATCTTCGTGATTGCCCTTCACCGATTTGATCCCGTACCGCTCGACGGCCTCGAGCACGCACTCCGACTCCGGCCCGCGGTCGACGAGGTCGCCGACGGCGAACAGCCGGTCGCGCTGCGGATCGAAACGGCGCGCTTCGAGCTCCACGCGCAAGCGCGCGAAGCAGCCGTGGATATCGCCCACGACGACGTCACGCCCTGAGTCGTTACGCGGATAATGGTGAACGGCGCGATAGGGATCTTTCATGGCTCGAGGTCACGAAAAAAACATGGAATTCCGAAAAAAATGGTGAAAAAAATAAACGGCGAGTGATTCCGGCACAAGGCTGCGACATAGATGAGGCGAGCGTAGCGCGCAGAAATGCGGTCAGGTGCTACACAAAAATGGTTTGTGTAACCATTCGTGAACCGCATTTCAGATTGCCAACTGGTTAAGGGTTTTTCGAGGAGGGTGAATTTGTCTGGCAGCCGCGCCGGGACTGGATTTGGGCCGGCCCTCGCAAATCGGCTCCAGTGCTGGTTTTTTGGATGGCACAAATGGCTGGAAGCCAGTGGGGACAAGCGATTCCAACGAAATTGAGCGGTGCGCAGTTCGAGCAGTTTGTCTTGTCGCATCTTTTCCGCGGCGAGGGTAGCGCGTCGCGCCTGGGGGTATTTATGGGGGTATGTTATTCGGCGTGGAAGCGCGGATGCTTGCTAGTGAAGGATAGGGTGGCGGTATTCGAGTCCGGCCTCATTCCGGAGTGTTCCGGAAAATCCCAGAAACCCGCGATAGCTGAGTCAAGCTTTTCGCTGCGGCATCAAGGAAGGCTACTGCAAGGTCGATCCGGCGCGCGATCTGCTCGGTGCGATTCCGCCAACCCGTGCTACTCATTTCGCGGCAGTTACGCAAAGCGGGAAACCGTTAAATGATGCCTGTTTGCCTGCCCGGCGCGACTCATTCCATGCTTCCCGCAAACCTTTCAGCCAACCGCTCCCGCTTGAACACCTCGACAACGAAATCGACAAACACCCGTGTTTTCGCCGGCAGCAGCGCTCGCGTCGCGTAATAGATCGAGATCGCCCCGGCGTCCGCGTACCAGCGCGGTAGCAATCGCACGAGTTCCCCACGTTCGATCGACGACAGAACGTCCGACACGGCCAGCAGCGCAACACCCAGTCCGAGAATCGCAGCCTCGCGCATCGCTGCCGGGTCATTGACCATGATGGTCTCGCTGAGCTGCGCGGGCATCTCGTCGCCCACTTTGTCGCGCATCGTCCGGTGGCGCACGCGGCCGGTGCGGCTCGAGCGCATCACGATGCCGTCGAGTTCCGCGAGGTCTCCGGGAGCGGTCGGTGGTACGCGGCCGGCCATGTAAGCCGGAGACGCCACCGCCACAAGATGCGCAGGCGCCAATGCACGCGACACGACGCCCGCTGCGAGATCGAATCCACCACCCAGCGCTGCATCGTATCCCTCAGCAATCAAGTCGACCTGTCGGTTCTCGAAGTGCCAATCCGGACGAATCATCGGATAGCGTGCGAGGAACGCCGGCAGCAGCGGCATTACGTACGTAATGCCGAACGTCGGCGCCATGCTGACTTTCAGCACGCCAGCCGGCTCGCCGCGATCGGTCGAGACGGACGCGATCGCTGCCTGAAGCGCGTCCAGATTGCCGCCAATTTCCACGAGAAATCGCTCGCCCGCCTCGGTCAGCGTGAGCTTGCGCGTAGAGCGTTGGAACAGTCGCACGCCAAGATTGCGTTCTAGCAGCGCCACGTTCCGACTGACCGCAGCGGGCGTCAGCGCAAGACGCCGCGCGGCCGCGGAGAAGTTGCCCATTTCGGCGCTGCGGACGAACGACTCGAGGTTGGCGAGGGTTTCCATGCGGGAATCTTAAAGCATCAATTGAAAATAATTCAAGCAATTCCCCGCTAATCATCTTGCAATAAACACGGCAACATTCACTCATCTACCCGCTGGAGTGAACGTCAAATGTTCTTCGCCCTGGCGACAGGACGGCGCTCGTCATAGGCGGCTCGCGTTCGATCGGCACCGCGATTGTCAGACATCTCGCTGCAGGCGGCGACCCGTTCAGCCAGATCGTCGGCTTCGGCATCGCGGTTGGACGCTACGGGCAGCCGCGCGAAGTTACGAGCGCCATCGCATTCCTCGCGAACCCGGACGCTGCCTTTAGCCGGTGCGGACATCATCGCGGATGGCGGCTTTACCACTTGATTCATCACCCTTCAAAAGGAGCATCGTTATGAGCACCATCGGTATCATCGGAGCAGGCGCCATCGGGTCTGCGTTCGCGAAAGCGCTAGCGGGCAAAGGCCTCGAGGCCATCATTGCGAACAGCCGAGGCCCGGCCTCACTCGCAGACCTCGCGCGCGAGCTCGGCCCCTCGATCACGCCGGGAACGCGCGAACAGGCGGCCGCGCAGGACATCGTCCTCGTCGCAGTGAACTGGTCGAAGCTGCCGACCGCCCTGGCCGGGCTGCCGGACTTCGGCGGACGCATCGTGATTGACGCGAACAACCCGATCGAGGCGCCGCTGTTCGAACCAGCCGAATTGCATGGCCGGACGTCGAGTGAAGCATTCGCGGACCTCGTGCCGGGCGCACGCGTCGTGAAGGCGTTCAATCATCTGCCGGCGCACCTCATCTCCGACGATCCACAGGCCGAGGGCGGACGCCGCGTGTTGTTCTGCGCGGGAGACGACGCGCATGCGAAATCGGCTGTGAGCGGACTGATCGAGCGGCTCGGCTTCTTCGGCATCGACCTGGGTTCGCTCGAAAGCGGGGGGCGGCTAGTTCAAATCCCGGGCGGCGCGCTGCCGGTGCTTAATCTCGTCAAGTTGGGATAGCCAATGAAAGGCGCGATATACCGCGCTTTTCACACAAAAACTCAGACACTCCCCGCGAGTGGCTGCTCTGGGCCGATTCTGTAGAAAGAGTCACGTTTGGGTTTGGGGCGCTGATTTTGGGAGTACTTTTTTCGAGTGGTAGCGTTCGTGGAAGCGGCGGATTTGACCCAGGCTAGGATCCCCGTTGCTCGTCATGCAACTGCCCGGGTTATCTGGATCGCTTCTGCCGTGAGCCACCTGGCCATTCTTCGCAGAGTTTGCGCAGTTGCAGCCAACAGAAACTCATCGTGGGCACCGCCTGGACGAACTCGACGCCATTGCCGACAGTCTGAACAGCCGGCCTCGCGCGACTCACAACTTCCATTCACCATTCGAGGTCTTCGCCGCGACCCTTGCCTCAGCAAGTCAACCTCAAGGCTCTAAACATTAAACCCGCTGCTGCGCTTCACCCTTGAAACCGCCCCGGGATAAATCGCGAGGCGGGAGTCTCGTATGCCGCACTGACACCCAACATGAAAGGGCTTGAGGCCGCGATAGAGAGCAAGGTCGACGAGGTCGTCATCTTCGGTGCCGCGAGCGAAGCCTTTTCCATTCGCAACATCAATTGTTCTGTCACAGAATCCCTTGAGCGTTTTTCCACCGTGGCGCGTATGGCGGAAGTCGCGGGATTGCGATTGCGCGCCAGCATTCCAGGTGGGGGCCACGCCGCCAGGCATCGCGGCATTCAGCAAGTCCAGCCCGACTGCGTCCACGTAGAGCTTCGGCAGAAAATGTTGGTGCGTGTCAATTTTTCGCTTCGGCATGGCCGTCGTCTCCTAAGAACAATTCTTTCGCATTGGGAGGGGGCATTGCCTCCTCGGCTTGGAATCATCTTAATTGTTATGTTTTACGTTTGCAAAGTTTAGTTGGTGGTCGAACCGTCCGCGTGCTCCTGGCCAAATTGATGCAAAGTCACATGCGCCGGTAACGGCTGTATGGCGAGGAACAAGTGCGCTGCGCTCGAAACTGCGCGAAGCGCGGGGTCAGCTCAACCCGGCCTGAACTGATCCTTAACGTTCTATCAAGTGCAATGATGCTTTGCATTTCAGGAGATGCACGCGTGAACGGTGCGACCCTACCATTGACTGACGAACCAACCCATCGCGGGTCTCGTTGGGCCGATATCGGCTCGATTCAATGATTCCCGACGCCAGCGTGGAGGCGTCAACCTGCAGCACCTACCGTCGATACACCCACACCAGTGCGGGTAAGTTCCAGGCCAACCCACATCGATCCGGAAAACGAAATGACCCAGAGCTACAAGTACTACGCGGGCGGTGCATGGCGTGAAGTCGAGGGCGCCCGCACCTTCGAGGTATTCGAGCCCTATAGCCGCCAGTCCTTCGCACAGGTTGCCGCAGGTGGGCGGGCTGAGGCGCGTGTTGCCGTGGAGGCTGCCGCCAGGGCGTTTCCGGAATGGTCCAGTACGCCTCCGGCCGAACGCGCACGCCTGTTCCTGAAGGCTGCGGAGATCGTCAAACGTCGCCGCAGCGAGATTGCCGATGCGCTCGCCCGCGAAACCGGCAGCACGATCTCTTTCGCCAACTTCCAGCAGGACCTCGTGGCCGCTACGCTCGAACAGGCCGCCGGCTGGATGTATCAGCCGGCGGGCCATGTGTTGGCGACCAACCAGCCGGGCGTGCATTCCATCGCCGTGCGTCGCCCTCTGGGTGTTGTAGCCAGCTTCACACCCTGGAACGGCGCCAACATCCTGTCATGGCGGGCGGTCATTTCTCCGATTGGTGCCGGCAACACCGTGGTGGTCAAGCCGTCCGAACTCGCTCCGGTTTCGGCCGGCCTGATGCTGGCGGAAATCGCGCACGAAGCCGGCTTTCCCGACGGCGTCATCAACGTAGTGCCCCACGCACCCGGCGCCGCAGGCGAAATCGCCGACGAGTTCTTCGACAACCCGGATGTGCGAGTCATCAACCTGATCGGAGGCGTGAAGACAGCCCGCATGCTGGCTGAACGGGCGGGCCGCACGCTCAAGCGCACCGTGCTGGAGCTGGGTGGCTACAACCCGATGATCGTGCTCGACGACGTCGACCTCGACTATGCGGTTCGCACGGCGACATTCGGCTGCTTTTTCCATCAGGGGCAGATTTGCCTGAATACGCGTCACATCATCATCCAGCGCAAGATCTACGACGAGTTCGTGACCCGGTTCGTGGAGCGGACCCGGACCCTCACCACCGGAGACCCGCAGGATCCGAAGACCATCATCGGACCGCTGGTTACGCCAGAGGCGGTTCAACTGGTCGATGAGCGCGTCAGGGAAGCCGTCGCCAAAGGCGCGGTCGTGCGCGCCGGCGGTCGCTACACAGGTCAGGTCTATGAACCTACGATTCTGACGGATGTGCCGGCCAATACACTGGTCGCCCAGGAGGAGACCTTCGGGCCGGTGGTAGTGGTCGAGGCCGTGGATACGCCGGAGGAGGCGGTGGCCGCCGCCAACCGGACCATGTACGGCCTGAGTTCTTCCATTCTGTCCGGCAACACTTACCGGGCCTTCGAACTCGCTCCAAAGATCCAGTGCGGGATCGTCAACGTCAACACGGCGACGGTCAACGACGAGATCCACGCGCCGATGGGCGGCGTGCGCGACAGCGGCTGGGGACGTACCGGCCCCGACAGTCTGGCCGACTTCAGCGACGTCATCTGGATCAATTCGCGCAGCACCCAGACGCCGTACCCGTTCTAGGGCGCAACGCAGGTCAACGCGGACATGCACGGCATGCGGCGAGCGGAAGACCGGCTCCGCCGGCACGGCCGCGCGGCGTGCAGGCGACGCTGCGCGCCGATGGCGACTGGTCACGCTGTTGCGTTTCCGGCATCGCGCCAGAAACCAGGTAGTCAAGGGCCGGTACTATCCCACAGCGGGGCAAGACCGGGCGGATCGACAATTCTGCTGTCTGACGTCGCCAATGCGTGTATTGCTGCCATGTCCGCACCACCTAACTCAAAGTCGAATACGGCAATATTTTGTGCCAGTCGATCGATCCGCGTGGTCTTCGAAAGCGCCACAATGCCGCGCTGTTGAACAAGCCACCGTAAGACGATCTGGGCGATGGTTTTGTCATGACGGGCTGCGATCTCCTTGAGCGTTGGGTCCGAGAACACGCGGCCAATCGCCATGCCGCAATATCCTGTCACGGCAAGCCCAGCCTGGCGTGTGCTTTCGATGAGCAAGGATTGGTTCAGATACGGATGGTATTCGAACTGATTCGTTACCAGCGGAGTCGCCGAGAGCCGGATAGCTTCCGTCATGAGTGCACGGTTGAAATTGCTGACGCCTATGTGCCGGACCTTGCCGGCGCGCACGACCGCATTGAGCCCCGCGATCTGTTCGGCGAGAGGCACATCCGATCCCGGCCAGTGCAGCAGGAGCAGGTCGATATAGTCCGTCTTGAGCTTGCGTAGGCTCTCGTTGACGGACGCGTCGAAGTATCTTGCGGAGTAGTTGCTGACCCAGACCTTGGTCGTCAGAAATATTTCGCTTCTTGGGATGCCGGATGCGGCGACGCAGTCGCCGATCTCGGCCTCGTTACGGTAGATTTGCGCGGTGTCGATATGACGGAAGCCAGCCAGAAGGGCTGCGGGGATCGTTCGATAGATGTCGTCGCCATTCATCCCGTAGGTGCCAAAACCTATGGCCGGAATGGCCGCGTTGCCCGCATGGACGTTGTGCATGAACTCTTCCTTATAGAGGAGACCACTTTCGGTTCAGGTCCTCGAATCCCGAAACCAGGGCGTCTAGTAGATGCCGGACGGCCGGAACCATGCCGCGGCGCGTGGGGAAGATCGCGTGAACGAGGCCCGGCGTCGTAGCCACGCCCGCCAGTAAGTGCTGCAACCGGCCGCCCTGAATATCGGCGTCCACAAGTTCGCGGGGCAGCATGGCCACGCCAACGCCTTGCAAGGCGGCAACCCGCAGGCTGGCCAGGTCGTCCGTCGCCAGACGAGGTTGATGCGCCCATGAGGAAGTGCAACCCTTGGCGTCCACCAGGTTCCAGACAAACCGCTCGCTGCTGCTGGACATGGCAACGGTGGGCCATTCCTTGAGCGATTCAAGGGAGCTGGGCACGGGATGGCGCGCCGCCAGGTCCGGACTGGCGACCAGAATCTGAACGGATAAGCCCAGTTGCCGGACTGCGAGATCGGTGTTTTCCAGAGGGGGAAGCCTGACCCGGATGGCGAGGTCCAGACCTTCCTCGACCACGTCCACGCGGCGATTGGTTGCATCGACCAGGACCTGCACTTGCGGGTTGTCCTCTACATACTGCGCAATGATGGCGGAGATGCCGGAGGTCAGCAGTCCCACGGGGCAGCTGATCCGTATGGTGCCCTGCGGCTTTGAGCGCGTCTGGTCCACGAAATCCCTGGCGGCCTTCGATTCCGCCACCAGGGCAAGGCAATGCTGGTGGAACCGCCGCCCGGTTTCCGTCAAGGACAGGCTCCGGCTGGTGCGATTTAGCAGACGAACGCCAAGCTCCTCCTCCAGTGCGCGAACCCGCCGGCTGAGTTTCGACGTCTGTGCGCCCAAGCTGCGGGCCGCTGCCGTGAAGCTCCCGTGCTCGACGATTTCCGCGAAGAGTCGAAGATCATTGAGGTCAGTGATTTGGTTCATCGCTGGCTCCAGGTTGGGCCTTTAGCGTTCTACCACGCGCAATGGTGCTTTGCAATTCAGGGCATGTGCGAACCATCGTTGTGGATATAGCATTCCCAACGGGTCATGCAATCTTCGACGCTGTCCGAAGTGGCGTCGTCTCTGGACGCAACGCCGACGCAGGTGGCGCTGGCGTGGCTGCTGCAGCGCTCGTCCAGCATCCTGCTGATCCCCGATACGCCGTCGCTCGAACATCTGTGCGAAAACATGGCGGCTGGCTTGCTCGTCCTCCCGGCTGACGTGCTCGAACAGCTGGACGGCACGCTTTAAACTCGCGCAAGGTGGACCTGCGCTTCGCGTGGCCTGACCAGGAAAGTTCGGCATAGGCGACATTGGAGAGTGTGATGAAGGCGATTGGTTATCAAGCAAAGGGGGGCGTCGAGGTTCTGGCCGACCTTGAACTTCCGATGCCGGAACCTGGTCCGCACGATTTGCGAGTCGCCGTGAGGGCGGTGTCGGTGAATCCTGTCGACGTGAAGCGCCGTCGCTGGGAAGATCCTTCGGAGAGCCCACTTCCCAGAGTGCTGGGCTACGACGCGGCGGGCGTTGTCGAAGCGGTTGGAAGCGAGGTCACCCTCTTCAACCCGGGTGATGAGGTCTTCTATGCGGGTGCGATGGACCGCCCCGGGACGAACTCGGAATTTCATCTCGTTGACGAGCGGATCGTCGGGCCCAAGCCCATCTCATTGTCGTTCGCCGAGGCGGCGGCCTTGCCGCTCACTTCGATAACTGCATGGGAAATGCTCTTCGACCGCATGAAGGTACCGCGCGGCGTGCGCACACCCTGCGGCACGCTGCTCGTTCTGAACGGAGCAGGTGGCGTTGGCTCCATGTTGATCCAGCTAGCCGACCGCCTCACGGGCCTCACCGTCATCGCCACTGCGTCCCGGCCCGAGAGTGTCGAGTGGATACGCAAGCTCGGCGCGAAGCACGTTGCCGACCACACCAGGCCCATCGACGAAGCGCTGCACGCAATCGGCTTCAGTGGCGTGGACTATATCGGAGCGATCACTTCGACACCCGGCAGCGCTCCCAGTCTCGCCCGCGCGTTGAACCCCCAGGGCCATATAACGCTGATTGACAACTTCGACGACAGCATTGCGCCATTCAAGCCGAAGAGCATCACTATTTCGTGGGAGATGATGTTTACCCGTTCCCTGTTCCAGACCGCGGACATGGATGCACAGCACCGCCTGCTGAAAGAAGTATCGGAGCTGGTTGATGCCGGCGTGCTGCAAACGACACTCACACACGTGGAGGGGCCCTTGACGGCAGCGAATCTTCGCCGGGCCCACGAACGGATCGAAACGGGAAGGACTATCGGAAAAACCGTGCTGGAAGGCTTCCAATGACGATTCTCGCCTCCGTGTGGCGTGATCAGCGTCGCTTCATGATTCCGGCTTTAGCCGGCACGGCTTTGCGGGCTATGAACTGGTCTTGACATTATATTTTCCAATCGTATAGTAATGCGATGAGGCGTGCCCAGAGCGACACGACTTAAGAGGCGACGCTTCCCGGGCCGATCACGCGATATTCGGAAATATGCTTTGTTACAAGAACCGCTACAACAGTCTTTGAAGCCGGTTCGGCTGCTGACACGAAGGATGGCTGAACGATGTGGAAAGCAATGGTGGATGAACTTGAACCGGACTCGTTGCGGGTTGCGCGGTCTGCGATCCGTCGAAAGAACGGGAGACATCCGCGGGCTGCAACGGGCGATCTCCGGAACAGCATTCTCGAAGCCGCAGCAGCGCTTTTCTATCGCGAGCCTATCGAGTCGTTGAGTCTCGATCGGCTCGCCTATCAAACGGGGCTCGGTAAGAGGCGCATCTATCGGATTTTCGGGTCGCGTAAGGCATTTCTACAAGCTTATGCCGGCTGGCTTTGTGATCGTGAGCGTGCGCGGTGGCGGGAAGCTGGACATCGATCTGGCGGGGAGCCTGTCCAACACCTGCTCGAACTCTTTATCGATGTCGCCGTCGAACTGGCTTCCGACGGTTATCAACGCGGGCAACCTCAAACGTCGACGGTGCAGTCCACCGACGAGGCACATCCTGTCAGGCTATCGCGTACCAACCTTGGTCGGGAGTTTCGAGCGCTATTGATGCGACTGGGAGTTGCCGCAAATGCAGTGGACGCTGAGGCTTTGGCGGATACGTTGATGATGCTTTGGGAAAATGCAACAGGCAACTTCAAATCAGGCAGCGATGATTCCCGGCGGGTCGCTCAGCGTTTGCCGACCTTGGTCGACCACATAATCAAGAGCTACGTGGTGCTGTAAATCTGGACGTCTCCCGAGTTGCAGGCCGGGCGCGAATGCGACGGCTGAGCTTCGACGTCTGTATGCCGAGGCCGCGCCCGGCCACCATGTAGTTTCCATGCTCGACTATCTCTGTGAAGAGCCGAAGATCGTTTAGGTGAGTGATCTGGCCCATTGGGATGTTTTGATTGGTTCTTATCGTTCCGCCAAAAGCAACGATGCATTGCAACCGCGGAGATATGCGCAGAACCGTTGCGGACGTAGCCTTCACGTCGATTCGTCATTTCATTTCAGGAGCTCGTCATGGATCGTTACAAGTTTCTTCCGCTGTTGGGTCGCATTCTGATCGGGGCACCGTTTGTCATGAGCGGGCTGGGCAAGCTCGGGGCGTATGCCGCAACGGTTGGCTATATTGCGGCCATGGGTCTGCCCGTGCCGCCACTCGCGTTCGTGGTTGCCGTGCTGACCGAGCTGGGCGGCGGCCTGCTGTTGCTGTCGGGCTACAGGGCTCGCGTCGTGTCGTTGGCGATGGCGGTGTTCTGCGTGGTCACTGCAATGTTCTTTCATCACAACTTCGCAGATCAAAACCAGATGATTCACTTTCTCAAGAACGTGATGATGGCCGGTGGCCTTCTGCAGATCACCTGGTTCGGTGCCGACGCGTTCAGTCTGGACGCACGCTCCGGTCGGGCGCGTTCGCGTATGGCGTCTCTGAGCGCGAGCTAGGAAGACGGATCCAATGAGACGGCTGGCCGGCCGGATCGTCTTACCTGGTTCGGCCGTCGCAGCAACACTGTGCGCATTGCGTGTGCACACATTTATCCACAGCGTAAACACCGCAGAAATAGGAAGGATATCGAAATGTCGAAAGTTCTGGTTCTATATTATTCATCGTATGGCCATGTCGAAGCGCTGGCGGATGCCGTCGCTGAAGGTGCGCGCTCGACGGGCGCCACGGTCGACGTCAAGCGGGTGCCGGAGACCACGCCGGAGGAAGTGGCCAAGGCCGCCTACTTCAAGCTCGACCAGCAAGCGCCGGTTGCCACGGTCGCCGAGCTCGCCGGCTACGATGCTATTGTCGTCGGCACGCCGACCCGGTTCGGGCGCATCTCGTCGCAGATGGCGGCATTCCTGGATCAAGCTGGCGGCTTGTGGATGAGCGGCGCGCTGAACGGCAAGGTAGGCGGTGCCTTCACTTCGAGCGCCAGCCAGCACGGCGGCCAGGAAACGACCCTGTTTTCGATCATCACCAACCTCCTGCACTTCGGCATGACCATCGTCGGACTGCCGTACAGCCACCAGGGGCAGATGACGCTGGACGAAATTGTTGGCGGCGCTCCGTACGGCGCCACGACGATCGCCGGTGGGCAGGGTCAGCGCCAGCCGAGCGCTATCGAGTTCGCCGGCGCTCGCCACCAGGGCGAACTGATCGCCCGGACGGCAAACAAGCTGTTTGGCTGAACGACAGGCATATTCGCACCGTCGACGCGCGAATGAGACGGCCAGGCGGATTCCCGTCTGGCCGACACCGGTCTGGATACCGAATTGACCAGGATACAGACCGTCGTTCGTTCGACATTGGCCGAGGACCGGTGCCACTGACAACCGATCAATTCGAAAGAGCTGACCATGCAACGTCCGATGACTGAAGGTCCGTTGGGAGATTTCGTCGTAACCCATCCGCTTGACCCGGAAGATGGGGTGATCATCACCGCCACGCGAGCCATGGCGAGTTCCATGAAAGGCGTATTGAGGGGGATCGAAGCACGCGAGCCATTCGATGCCATGATGGAGCGCGTTTTGCCACGCGATGACGTGACCTTCGAATCCGGCACGGTTGGCGGTATCCCGGGGCTCTGGGTTCATCCTGCGCATTGTCGATCTAACGAGGCGATCCTCCATCTGCACGCCGGATGGTTCAACCTGGGAACTGCCAAAGCATTCCGCCACCTTGTCGGGCATATCGCCGCCAGGGCGGGAGCGAGCGCATTTATCCCGGACTATCGGCTTGCTCCCGAACATCCTTTTCCTGCGGCCGTCGACGATGTGCTGGCGTGTTACCGCGGGCTGGAGGAAAGAGGAATTCGCCGGATTGCAGTCACGGGAGACTCTGCCGGAGGCAATCTCGCACTGGTACTTGCCGCACGCGTCTCCGGCGACGCCGTCTCCGCGAAGGCGGCTCTTGTTGGCGTGGCCGCACTATCGCCGGTGACTGATTTGACGCTCTCGGGCGAGACGTATGTGACGCGCGCGGATGCCGATCCCTATTTCACCCGCCCGCAGGTGGCGGAACTGGTGCGTTCCTATTTGGGTACCGCCGACCCGAAACTTCCGCTCGCTTCGCCGCTCCACGCGCGACTTTCCGGGTTGCCCCCCGTCCGCATTCACGTCGGAGACGACGAAGTATTGCTCGATGATTCGCGCGGCTATGTCGAGCGTGCTATTGCCGCTGGAACCGATGCCCGGCTTGACGTCTGGATGGGGATGCCGCATGGATTCGCCGGCAGTATCGGAAGGTTGAAGGCGTCGACACAAGCGCTGGATGCCATCGGCATGTTTCTCACTGAGAAGCTGCTGGCAGGCGCCGGCCCGCATACTTCGCGCTGAAACCACAGCGAAGGATGTGCTCGACGCGGGCTGATGCACCCATGATGTCACGCGTCCCCTCAACGTTTCGACGTCCCCAGGCCGAGGCTGCGCCCGGCCGCCGTATCGCTTCCATGCTCGACCACCTCTGCGAAGAACCGAAGCTCACTGAGCTCAGTGATTGCGTTCATGGGCCGCCTTCATTTCCTTCTGATCGTTCTATTGGCGGCAATGATGCGTTCCAACGCAGGATCTATGCACGGATTCGTTGCGAATTTAGCATTCTTCTCGCCGCCTGCACCAGCACCGAATTCCGTCGGTTGCACAGGTGACAGGCGTCGCATTTGCGGTGGCGGGAAACGGAGACGGACATGCTCACACACAGGCGTTGGGAATCATTGGACAGGGCGGACCTCGGCTGGCTGCGCGCGAAACACCATTTTGTGGTCAACGCCGACGGCAATCCCGCGCACGGGGCCTTGGGTCCCCTGATTGTCTGGAACGACGATGAGATCGCGGTTGGCAGCGGTTTCCCCATGCACGGGCACCGTGACATGGAGATCATCACCTATGTGCGCCAGGGCCTGCTCGGGCATCGAGATACCCTGGGATCCGAGGGAACGATCCACGCAGGCGATGTTCAGGTCATGAGCGCCGGCACGGGCATACGCCACGCCGAGTTCAACAAGGGCGAGGTGCCGCTCAAGCTTTACCAGATCTGGCTGCTGCCTCGTGAAGCCGGTGGTCAACCCGCGTGGGATACCGGGCCGTTTCCCAAAAGCAACCGGTCAGGGCGCTTCGTAGTCCTTGCCAGCGGGTTCGCCGGCGATGAAGGTGCGCTTCCTGTTCGCGCCGATGCGCGTGTGCTTGGCGCAATGCTAAAGGCCGGTGAAAGCGTCCGACACGAGTTGGACCCGGTGCGTCATGCCTATCTCGTCGTGGCCTCGGGACGCATCGAAGTGAATGGCGAGCCCGTTGGGCCGCTAGACGGCGTGGCGATCACGAAAGTCGCCGCGGCGCAGATTTCCGCCCTCGAAGATTCCGAGCTGGTGATGGTGGACGCCGGCTAATTCCTTTTTTGTACTCCACCTGCGCAATTTATCTCAGGAGATCGTCATGGAACGTTTCAAATTTCTTCCGCTGTTGGGTCGCATTCTGATCGGGGCACCGTTTGTCATGAGCGGGCTGGGCAAGCTCGGGGCGTATGCCGCAACGGTTGGCTATATTGCGGCCATGGGTCTGCCCGTGCCGCCACTCGCGTTCGTGGTTGCCGTGCTGACCGAGCTGGGCGGCGGCCTGCTGTTGCTGTCGGGCTACAGGGCTCGCGCCGTGTCGTTGGCGATGGCGGTGTTCTGCGTGGTCACTGCAATGTTCTTTCATCACAACTTCGCAGATCAAAACCAGATGATTCACTTTCTCAAGAACGTGATGATGGCCGGTGGCCTTCTGCAGATCACCTGGTTCGGTGCCGGCGCGTTCAGTCTGGACGCACGCTCCGGTCGGGCGGGTTCGCCTACGGCATCCCTGAGCGCGAGCTGAGAAAGATGACGGGCGTCGATATCGTGGTCGACGGCGGAATGAAGGTCTGGCGATCGCCGATCGGTTCTGATGGTTCCACTGCTCGTGATTGCGTGTACCCGCAAGCTACGTTCGTGGAGTATGACGCTCTGATCTACGGGCAGCGCGCCGGCGGCGCGCGTGCCAGATCATCGAGCGCCGCGATGAAGGTCCGAAGCTGGTCCAGTGTAACGCCGTCGAGCATATCCATCGCTCCGGTCGATACGTAGGGTCTAAAAATATAGGCTTTTAAGATGGGGTGCAAGCTCTTACCTTGACGGGTATCGCGTTTTCTTGAGGTAGAACCATGAACATCGACACAGCCGTACTCACCCCGATTCAGGAAACAATGCTGGCGCCGCGCCGGATCGCTTTTCGCACCGGCGGCAGTGCGCACGGCGGCATTACCCGTCTGGCCAGCCCCTCCGATATCGGAGAATTGATCAAGCCTTTTGTGTTCCTCGATCACGCCGTGGTCGCGCCGACCGGCAAGCCGATGTTCGGGATGCACCCGCACTCGGGCATCGCAACACTCACAACCGTGCTGAGTGGCGGAATCTCCTATGCAGACACGACCGGCAAGAATGGCGAACTTCCAGCCGGCGGCCTCGAATGGATGAAGGCCGGCAATGGTGTCTGGCATGACGGAAACGTATTGCCTGGCGAACCCGTACGCCTCTTTCAACTCTGGGTCGCCCTTCCGCCCTCGCTGGAGAATTCGCCGCCGGAAAGCCAGTACATTTCGCCAGCCAAGGTCCAACGGGATGGGCCAGTCCGCGTAATTCTCGGTCGCCATGGATCTGCGGCGAGCGATATCCGCGCGCCTGAAGGCATCAATTACTTCCATGTTCAGCTGAGCGCTGGAGATACGTGGCGATATGTGCCGCCTGCCGGGCACAACGTCTCGTGGCTGGCGATCGATAAGGGCCGCCTGAACGCGTCCGAGCCGATCGAGGCAGGGCAACTCGCCGTGTTCGAGGAGTCCGACGGGGCGCCCATCGAGCTGCAAGCCGAAGACACGACGTCATTCGTCATCGGCTCCGCTGTCAAGCATCCCTATCCACTGGTGCTAGGCAACTACTCGGTGCACACGAGCAAAGATGCGCTTGTGCAGGGCGAGTCGGAGATCCGCCGCATCGGTCGCGATCTGGCCGCGCAGCGTCGCGTCTCCACGGCTCGAAATAGTTGACGGTGTAGCTCTTTTGCCAAACCGTAATTATCTTTTGGAAGGGGCAAGTCATGGCAGGCAGCGCGATTCTTTCACCGGCTGATGTTGCCATCGCTTATTTCGACAGGCTCGACCGCGGCGCACCGGCAACGTGTTTGAGATCCGCCGCGGCCTCATCGAACGCGTCGCCGTCTATCTCGATCCCGACTATGTTTCAGAAGACACCGAACCCTTTCTGTGGAAGGACCGGAAGAGCCAGTGGTGAATGGAGGCGCCGCAGGGGGCAGTTGCGTTCCTGACCTTGTCTCCCAGCGTATCCGCAATGCGGCAGCGAACAATACCGTCTGCCCTCAGAACTGCCAGGAAGATTGAGTCAGTAACTGTTCCGGCATCAGTCGCGTAGCGCAACGCCGCTGCCTGGAGTCCTTTCATGAAAATCGACAACAGACTCGCCTCGAAACGACATTGAGCTATCGCTCGAGAGTGGTAACTGTTCCATGGGGCTTCCACAGAACTTCTGACACTCGATTGATCGACTCGCCTGAAGGCTGGACGCGCGAAATAATAGCCCTGCGCAAAATCTGCCCCTGATTCAAGGGCGAGTAACGCCTCGCGCCCGGTTTCAATACCCTCCACAAGCACTCCAGTTTCACGAACGTTTCGAGGTAACGGAGCGACGCGATCATCAGGCGGCGTTTGCCCACCCGCTAAGGCAGGTCCTCAAGCGCCCCTGCGTTCTCGTACAACTTGAGCAGCATGGAGCGAAGTGCCTGAACGTCGTTTGCCGTGAAACCGGAAAGGACCACCGACTCATGTCGCTTTCCGATGGGGACGATGCGCAGAGCAAGATCCTCCCCCTTTCTCGTGAGGGCAATCCTGATCGACCGTCCATCCGTCGCGCTCCTCTCGCGCTTGACCAGCTCTTGACTCTCAAGACGGTCAATGATCCTGGACAGCGCGGAAATATCCGACGTCGCGTGCAGAGACAGTTCCGACAAGGTCTGGTGCGGTACGTAAAGCAGCGAGGCGCAGACTCGCCACTCGCTGAGGTTCAGGCCAAACGGTTTTAGTGCCTTCGCGAACGCGTTTCCCATCCTGCTGCCGGCACGTGTCAACAGGAAGGGAATCGCCTGTTCGAGTTCTTGCGGTCGCTTGGGTGTCTTCATGGTCGTCGGAAGGTTGAGGGTTTACGTGGGTGCTAATGTTTGAAAATTCAACTATACTCCACCGGAAAGATAATTGAAAAATCAAGTAAATGCCAACCGGGCGACCTCGGATGGTCCGCCCCTTCCTGACGTAAGCAAGGCGTCATACGCTGAACCGGAGAAGATTAATGAGAAACAAGATAGCGCTCGAAGAGCACTTTGCGATCGACCTGACTATCGAGCAATCGAAAGGTTACGCACCTGCCCATGTTTGGGAGATGCTGAAGTCGAATCTGATGGATATCGAGCGGCAGCGACTCGAGCGGATGGAGCAGGGCGGAACCGCGTATTCAATCTTGTCGCTCAACTCGCCTGGCATTCAGGGTATTCCGGACATTCAGGAAGCAGTCGATGTTGCAAGGCGGGCCAATGATGTCCTCGCCGAGCATGTCGCCCGTCATCCGTCTCGCCTGGGAGGATTCGCCGCATTGCCGATGCAGGACCCCGAAGCCGCGGCACTTGAGCTCGAGCGCTGCGTGAAGGAGTTGGGCTTCCATGGCTTCATGGTGAATGGCTTTTCCCAGGTGGGCGACGCGGAAAATGTCGTGTACTACGACGCCCCGCAGTACGCCGATTTCTGGGCGAGCGCGGCGGCGCTCGGCAAGCCCTTCTATATGCATCCTCGGGATCCGTTGCCGTCCCGTGAACCGATCTACGACGGTTTTCCGTGGCTGACCGCCGCGACCTGGGCGTTCGCTGTTGAAACGAGTATTCACGCACTGAGACTGATGACGTCGGGTCTGTTCGACCGCAATCCCGGGTTGCAGATGATTCTTGGCCATCTCGGCGAGGGCATCCCGTACAACGTCTGGCGCATCGACCACATTCTCAAAAAGGCGCCACGCGGACTGCCGTGCAAGCGCAGCGTGGGCGAATATCTCCGGGAGAACGTCTACCTCACGACGAGCGGGAATTTCAGAACGCAGACGCTTCAGTCCGCGATGCTGGAGGTTGGCAGTGATCGGATCATGTATTCAGTCGACTACCCGTTTGAAACGCATGACGAGGCGTCTCAGTGGTTCGACACATGCTCGATCAGCGAAACCGATCGCGTGAAGATTGGACGGGAAAACGCACAGCGTCTGTTCGGTCTTGAATGATACGGGCAACAGGAGAAACAGGATGTCAGTGACGGAATCGGCGCCAGCGGACACCATTCTAGAAAGGTGTTGCGCCGGGTTCGCTGCAAACGGGCAGAGATCCGCGGCGCGCGGCGGCCATGTTGAGAAGGCAGAAACGACCCATTGGCGCGTGATTTCATGCTCAAACGGAGCGAGGTGAAAAATTGACCCCCGATACTGCGCAGCGAGTGGAAGAGGCGCATTCGATCGTCGATATTGGCGTACTGATCGATAGCCAGCCACTGAGTACCTTCCAGAAATGGATCATGGTAATGATCGGTTGCTCGGTGGTGATGGATGGGTTCGACGTGCAGACAATGGGTTTCGTCGCACCAGCGATCGTTCGGACGTGGGGCATCAGCCCGGCTGAACTCGGCCCCGTTTTCGGCGCCGGATTGCTGGGGATGCTCGCGGGCTCCATCGTTCTCGGCGCCATGGCCGATCGCGCGGGGCGCAGGCCGGTGCTGGTCGGCGCGACCGTCTTCTACGGGCTATGCATGCTCGTTACCACCCTGGTTCAGAGCGTGCCGCAATTTCTTGTCATTCGTTTCCTGACCGGTTTCGGTATCGGTGGCGTGATGGGTAACGCTATCGCACTCGTCAGCGAGTACAGTCCGCAGAAACATCGCGCGTCGCTGATGACATGGGTCTCGTGTGGCTTCACGGGTGGGGCAATCGCTGGAGGGCTTCTCTGCGCAGCCCTGCTCCCGTCGATGGGCTGGAGGTCAGTGTTCCTCGTTGGGGGCATCTTGCCGCTGGTCATTGCCGTCGCGATGGCCAGGTATTTGCCAGAATCGCTCCAACTGATGGTGCTCAAACAGCGCAGCCCGGAAAAGATTGTTCGGTGGCTTGGGCGGATCGCGCCGAACGTCCAGGTCGGGCCGGGAACCCGCTTCGCCGTTCACGGGCAGCCGCAGACGGCGGCCTCGGTTGGCGAGCTCTTTCGCCATGGCCGCGGCACGATTACGCTGTTGTTATGGGGTATCAACTTCGCGAACCTGCTCGATCTGTTTTTCCTGTCGAACTGGCTTCCGTTGCTTTCATTGCGAGTGGGCCACGAGGTGTCGACGGCTGTGCTCATCGGTACCTCGTTGCAGATCGGCGGTACTGTGGGTGCGCTGCTGATGGGCCCGTTAATGGACCGCTTCGGCTTCTATCGTGTCCTGACGCTCAGCTTTCTGGTGGCGACATTTTCGGTGGCGTCCGTCGGTCTTCCCGATCTATCAACAGGATTGCGCTATGCAGTCGTGCTGATTAGTGGAATCTGCATTGTGGGTGGGCAGCCGGCAGTCAACGCATTGACCGCGACGCTCTATCCAACCTCGCTGCGGGCCACCGGGGTCGGCTGGAGCCTGGGAATCGGCCGGGCGGGTTCAATCATCGGTCCTGTCGTGGCCGGCCAACTGATCAAGCTGCAATGGTCGAATACCGCGTTGTTTGTCGCGGCTGCGGTGCCCGCATTAGCATCGTGTCTGATGATTGTTTTCCTCAGCCACGCGTCGAGGAGAAATCGGATCGATTGCGCCAGGTGTTAGCGGGTTCAGGAAAAGCCAGAGGGAAACGCTCTATCATTAAATTAGCATTGCTAATGTAAAAGAGATTTCGTGGTGGTGTTCTCTGCGCCGGACTGATCCGCGGAAGATTGGTAACAGGGATGAGTAGTCAAGGAATACGACATGGGCATTTCGATCGTGGTGAATGGCAAGCGACACCTGCTGACCGCAGCAGCTGATACCCCTTTGCTCTACGTGCTGCGCAACGATCTCCAGTTAAACGGTCCAAAGTTCGGCTGTGGAGAGGCGCAGTGTGGCGCATGCACGGTCATGGTCGACAATGATGCGACGCGCTCGTGTGTTTTTCCGGTTGGCGCGGTAGGCACGGCCCGGGTGACCACTATCGAAGGCTTGGGCCACAGCGAACGGTTTCATGCGTTGGAGAGGGCCTTCCTCGCCGAGCAGGCCGCACAGTGCGGCTATTGCTCGAGCGGGATGTTGATGGCCGCGAAAGCGCTGCTGGAGCGAATTCCCGATCCGGACCCGGCGACCATACGGCGCGAGTTGGCCGGCCAGAAATGCCGGTGCGGTGCGCACAACCGAATCGTCCGGGCGATTCAGCGCGCAGCGCAGGAGTTGCGCGGATGAACACCATCAGACTTTCTCGACGCGCGTTTGGCAAGCTGGCTGGGGCGGTAATCGCGACGTTCTCGCTTGCGCCATTCTCTGAGTTTGCGTGGAGCGAGCCCGACCTCCCGGTTGATCTTCGTGCCAATCGCAGGCTTGACGGTTGGATTCGAGTCGACGAGGAGGGCACGGTCACGATCTTCACGGGAAAGGCTGAGCTGGGGCAGGGTATTCTCACCGCGCTCTTACAGATCGCTGCGGACGAACTCGATGTGGATCTGGATCGCGTGCGGATGATGTCTGCGGATACGGCCCGCAGCCCGAACGAGAACTATACCTTCGGCAGCCAATCGGTCGAGCAAGGCGGGGCGGCGTTACGCGCCGCCGCAGCCCAGGCGAGGGCGGTCCTGCTTGGCGTGGCGTGCCGGCGATTCAACGTGTCGGCGGCGGATCTGCGCGTCGAGAACGGTGTCGTGCTGACCGCCGACGGCCGTCGAATGACGTACGCGGAGATCGCGCGGGACGAACGGGAACTTCTCGCGCGCGAGGTGACGGCGGACGTCACGCCAAAGCGTCCGTCGGAATACAAGCTGGTCGGCAAGTCAGTGCCGCGCATCGATTTTCCGGCAAAGTTCACCGGCGGCGCGGCATTCGTTCAGGATATGCGTCTGCCGGGCACGCTTTTCGGCCGTATCGTGCGGCCTCCGAGGTATGGCGCGCAGCTGGTTTCGCTCGACGACGCATCTGTCAGGGCGCTCGCGGGTGTAGTTGCCGTTGTTCGCAATGGCAACTTCCTCGGTGTTGTCGCCGAGCGCGAAGAGCAGGCGATAGCTGCGCGCCGTGCGTTGCAGGAGGCGGCGCAGTGGAGCGCGGACTATGTCGCGTTGCCGGACGTGGACCATCTCCAGCCTGCATTGCTGCGCTGGCGAAGTGCAGATGCCGTGATCGGCGAATCGGGACAGGATACGCCCGTACCCGATAGCGCGACGCAACTGGAGGCGACCTACTCTCGCCCCTACCTTTCTCACGCGTCAATTGGGCCTTCGTGTTCCGTTGCGCAGCTCAAGGACGGACACATGACCGTCTGGTCCCACACGCAGGGTGCGTTTCCACTGCGCGGCAATCTCGCTACGGTGCTTGAAATGCCCATGAACGCGGTCGACGTGGTGCACGTGCCGGGTGCAGGGTGCTACGGCCACAATGGCGCCGATGATGTGGCGCTGGACGCGGCGCTGCTTGCGCGTGAGGTGGCGGGACGGCCGGTCAAGGTTCAGTGGATGCGCGATGACGAATTCGCATGGGCGCCGATCAGTCCGGCAATGGTGATGCGGGTGAAGGCGGCCCTCTCCAGGGAAAGCCGCATTGTCGACTGGAACTATGAAGTATGGAGCAATTCGCACGCAATGCGGCCGGGCCAACCCGGTGGTGTGAATCTGCTGGCCTCCTGGCACCTCGCCAAGCCCTTTCAGCCGTCGGCACCCGTACCGATTCCACAGCCATACGGCAATGGCGACCGCAATGCGGTGCCGCTCTACGATCTGGCGCGCAAGAGGGTGACCAACCATCTGCTGCTGGACGCACCCATTCGCACGAGTTCGCTGCGCACGTTGGGCGCTTACGGAAATGTATTTGCGATCGAGTCGTTCATGGACGAGCTTGCGCTCGCGGCAAATGCCGATCCGGTCGCGTTCCGCCTGGCGCACCTCAGTGATCCGCGTGCGATTGCCGTGGTGCGGGAGGCGGCCGGCCAGTCCGGATGGCAGGTCGGGTTGAAGGGCGACGGGCAGCGCGGACGCGGGTTTGCGTATGCACGTTACAAAAACATTGGGGCGTACGCGGCGATCGTCGTCGACGTGCACGTTGACCGCTCCACGGGCGTGGTCAGTGTGACAAAGGTGAATGCTGCCATTGACGTGGGTCGCGTGATCAATCCTGACGGTGTGAAAAACCAGATCGAGGGTGGCATCGTCCAGGCACTGAGCTGGGCGCTCAAGGAGCGCGTCATGTTCAGTCACACCGAAATCACCACGCGTAGTTGGCAAGACTACCCAATCCTGACCTTCGCCGAGGTGCCGCCGATCAACGTCGTGTTGCTGGACCCTCCCGATGAGGCTTCGCTTGGTGCAGGGGAATGCTCACTCGGCCCGACGGCAGCCGCGCTGGCGAACGCGGTGGCGCATGCAAGCGGTGCCCGCATGCGCGATCTGCCTATGGTGCCGGCCAGGGTTCTCGAGCGTCTCGTCTGATGTGTGCTCGCCCCCCGATCAGGGGCGAGTTCAGTCCGATTGAGTGAAAGATGCACGGTTAGCTTCCACCGCAGATAAGAACTCAATTGATCGGCCATCTCGGGGACTGGTAGCAGCGTCAAGCGAACCGTTCAAAGAATCGAAGAAGACCAGCCGCGGAACGGCAGAGAGCGCCTCGCGTCGTGAAAACACGACTCAAGGCGAAATCAGGTTGTGACACGGCTCCGGAGCTACGTCTGGTAGGCAGGGGATAGAAGAGGGAGATTGCATTTGGAAACTCAAGTCATCATTGTCGGAGCTGGACCGGTAGGACTGACACTTGCGATCGATCTTGGCAGGCGCGGCATAGCGTGTGTGCTTGTCGAGCAAAAGGCGGAGCCCCAGTTTCTGCCGAAAATGGAGCGTTGCAACGCACGGACCATGGAGATTTTTCGGCGGCTGGGCCTCGCGGACCGTATCCGGGCGGCCGGCATGCCCGAGGACGTCCCCATGGACGTCCAGATCATCCGCTCGATGGTGGAGCCGCCGATCCTGCGCTTGCCCTATCCATCGGTGGCGGAGGCTCGCGCGCTGACGCGCGGGAACCACGCCGGCCGCCTGCCGCTCGAACCCTATCAGCTCATTTCGCAGTACACGCTGGAGCCGCTTCTTCTGGACGTGGCCGAGCAATTGTCAGCGGTCACGGTAATGCGGAGTACTACGTTTCTGGAATTCACCGAGCAGGGAGACGGCGTTCTGGTGGCGGTCAATGACGCCGACGGTGCGAGGAGAACATTGAAGTCAGCCTACCTCGTGGGCTGCGACGGTGGCGCGAGCCGCGTACGTAAGCAACTGGGCATCCGTCTGCAGGGCGAGGGCGACATTGCGCGGCTGAGGCAGGGCCTGTTCTATTGTGAGCAACTGTACGGGCGACTGCCGATAGGCAACGGACCGAGCCGGGGGCGGCACTATCTGGTAGCTGGCGGACCTCCTACCTTCATGATCATGCAGGACTCGACGCGTCACTGGACGGTCCATTCCGCCGTCGAGAGCGATGACGATATGCGACGGATGTTCGAACGGATCATCGGCGTTCCGCTGCCCTACGAGATGCTGTATTGCGCGGAATGGCGGCAGAACCTGTTGCTGGCCGAACGCTATGGAGAGGGAAGGGTGTTTCTCGCGGGCGATGCAGTGCACCTCGTGATTCCTACGGGCGGTCTCGGCATGAATACCGGCATTGGCGATGCCACCGATCTTGCCTGGAAGTTGGCCGCCACGCTGCAAGGGTGGGGCGGACCGGGGTTGCTGGCCTCCTACGAAGCTGAACGGCGTCAGATTGGCGAGTGGGTCGTTGGCGCATCGCGCTATGCGTCGCTAGGATACCGGGCCTGGTTGGCAGAGGTGCGCCCTGAGGTCGGAGACGATACGCCCGCAGGGGCGGCTGCTCGCGCTCACCTTGTCGAAGTGGCGAACGTGCAGCAGCGCAAGTCGAACGAGATGATCGGCGCAGAGCTGGGCTATCGCTATGTGGATTCGCCCATTATCGACAATGTGCCGGGCGGCCCGCAGCACGATCTGCGTGTCTATCTTCCCACCACCTGGCCGGGCGCGCGGCTTCCCCATATGTGGCTCAACGACGGAAGCGCCATCCAGGACCGGCTACGGTCGGACTGCTACACGTTGATCGATGTCGCCGGTGGGCACGATGCGAGCCCGCTTCTCGCCGCTTTCGAAGCGCACGGCGCACCGCTCGATGTGCTCGTGGTCCCGGATTTCGCGCTGGGCGCCGTCTATGAGCGCGACCTTGTCCTCGTACGGCCCGACATGCATGTCGCGTGGCGCGGCGACCGACTCCCGCAGGCTGTCGATGATCTCGTCACGAGGGTGATCGGACATAGCAACATGAACCACGCATCGGATTCGGTCAGCAACCGCTGACCGAACCGGGCTGAATCGAATCGATATTCGGTCAGCCCATACGCGGTAAGTCCGACGCGCGACGGCGCAGATATGTCGCCGCCTTGTTGGGTCTCTCACCCGGACGCACAGCGTGACCTTGAACGTGACCGATGACGAAGGCCTCGCCTGTGCATCCAGTCAGAGCGGGAATTATCGAGCTCTCTGCAACTTATGGGATTTCAACAACATTGGAGACGGACGAATGAGTTCACGGTTGAATCGGGTCAGAGGTGGCCACTCATGGCACCAGGTGTTCTGGTGGGCGCTCTTGTCGGCTGCGGCATGTGCGGCGAGCGCATCGCATGCGCAGAGCTCTGTCACCCTGTATGGGGTCATCGATACCGGCGTTGAATATGTGACGAACGTCGGTCCTAAAAAATCCAGCTCAGTGCACATGCCGTCTCTCACGTCCTCGCTGCCATCACAGTGGGGCCTCCGTGGCAAAGAGGATCTGGGTGGTGGTCTGAGTGCGGTTTTTGTATTGGAGTCGGGTTTTGCCCCGTCACAGGGCACGCTGAATCAAGGGGGGCGTTTGTTTGGCAGGCAGGCCTATGCCGGGCTTTCCGGGCAGTGGGGGACCTTGACGCTTGGCCGGCAATATTCGCAAATCTTTTGGGCGGTATTAACGGGCGACACGTTAGCGCCAAATATCTATGCCGCTGCCGATCTGGACCCCTACTTGACGCAGCCGCGAGTAGACAATGCGATCGCCTATACCTTCACGTCATCGGGGCTGACCGTAGGCGTGACGTATTCGCTTGGACGTGACGCGGTGGATAGTGCGCCGGCCGGAGGGTGTGCCGGCCAATCGCCGACCGACTGGCGGGCCTGCAAGGCAATCTCTGCCATGCTGAAATATGACGCGGGGAAATGGGGCGTAGCGGCGGCCATCGATCGCAACTACGGTGGGGGTGGCACCGGTTCGCCCCTGCCGCTTAGCTCGCAAACCGACACGCGCGCCGTCATCAATGGCTACGTGAAGTTTGGCAACTCGACTTTCGGCGCGGGATTCCTCCATCGAATCAATCACGGAGAGCAGACGCCGACCGTTTTCGACGCGACCAGCAACTACTGGTGGATCGGTGGGTCCTATTTTCCCCTTCCGGATATTGCTCTTGACGCACAGTTCGGCCATATCACTGTGAGCAGCAGCGCCTCGGGAGGCTCCGTGATCGCAGCGCGCGCGATGTACTTCCTGTCCAAGCGCACCTCGGTGTACGTCAACGCAGGGCGTGTGTTCAATCAGCGCAACGCAGCGTTCTCGATTGACGGTGGCGTGGTCCCGCCCGCTTCGACGCCATTGCCAGGCGTGGATCAAACCGGCGCGATGGTGGGTATTCGCCACCTGTTCTAAATGGCCCGTGGCCACTTGATGTCGCTGCGTCTCGAACAGCAACAGGCTTTTACGGACCATACGACTCATCCAGTTCGACGTCCTGCAATGCGTCGGCCGATTCGTCCGTCGTGCCTGATGCGGTTTCATGCGATCGTTCAGGCGCCTTGATCACCGGTCCCGGCATCTTGCCCGCACCCTCGTCGATGCGCCGCGCGACATACGAAAAGAACGGGTTCGATGCGATCCGGAACATGGAATCGAGCGTGAGGATCAACGTGCCGCGTTCCCCGCGCGGATTCAGCGTGCCGAAATTCGCATTGAAATTTTCATCTGTTCCGGGTTGCGAGCCATAGAGCGGATCGGTCACCGGGAATGGAATGGCGACGTGCGACAACGAGAAGATATCCGGTGGATAGTCGACTCCCAAAGGCTGTACGTGCTCTTCCGTTTCGCCGGCCTCGATGGTTCGCACGACGGTTTTGCCCGAGTCCGAGCTTGCGTTAGCGATGACGGTCGTGCGGTAGTTCTGCGGCCCTATGCGTAGAAGACGTCCGAGCGCGCCGTACGATGCCGCCCGCAGAAAAGTGCGGAATTTCACGCTGCGGTTGACATCGAACAATACGATCTCACTGCCGTTCTCGGGAAGCCGGTCGTAGAGCGCCGACATCACTGCAGGCGCGCTGACGGTGAAATCGGTCACTGACTGGAACGTCAGCACGGGCGGCAATTCGACGAGGCGGTCCTCACGCTGCAGCCTCAGGATCTGTTCCTGAAGGGCGTGCGTCAGCAGGTAGGACTGGCGTGCGCCGTTGACCGGAAACGAATTGTATTTAAAGGGATTGAACTCGGGCACCACCCCGAGCCAGGCAGCCTTGGCGAACGCCGGGAAGACCGCCGGCAGGCCGGCAAGCCCAGCAAAGCGGGCGTAACGGGTGACGCCGATCATCGGTGAGATCAGCACGAGGCGGGTGGGGCGCGCGAGGGATTTATCCTCGATGGCGTCCAGCGCATATTGCAGCGCGAGCGCCGCGCCATTCGAGAATCCGACCAGTTCCAGCGGCTTGTCAGGACCGACGCGCCGGCGCGCTTCGCGTACCGCGAGCCGAGTCGCCGCGGCCCAGTCGCGCCATTCGATCTGAGTCAGGGCTGCAGGAACCGTGCCGTGTCCCGGCAGACGGATGCCGATGGCGACAAAGCCATGATCCCGGTAGCGGCGCGCGATGTGGCGCAGACTGTAGGGCGAATCGGTCAGGCCGTGTAGCAGCACCACTGCACCGACTGGCGTGCCTGACGGTTCGAGAATGTATGACCGGTTCCAGTTCTGGGCAAAGTGCTCCGGATAGACGGGCGAGCCCTCGTAGTAGCGGTTTGAGGGCACGCGCGCGGCCGCGTCCAGCTTTTCGACGACGTTCGTGTGAACGTCGTTGAATATGCGGTTCTCCGCGACCATGTAGCCGTTCCAGTCGCTGGCGTCCATTTCCTTGATCGTCATTTCGCGCGGCACGTAGGTATGCCAGACCGAGAGGCCCGGTCCTCGCTGCGAATACCACGCGCGAAAGCCTAGCGCGGATATCAGCAGCAGGACAACGATCAACACGCTTATCTTTGCCACCTGGAGTGTCGTGCGTCGCATTCATGCCCTCTCATTGAGGTTGCACTGCGGGAAGGGTTCTCTATTTCTCTATTCTTGCAAAGCTGCCGGCCGAAGCGGCGCCAACGAATCAAATCGTAACGGTACCAGCAACCAGACCATAAACACCGCCGAGGGCGGCGATTACAAGCACAATGAAGAGCAGCCATTCCCCGAGGATGAATAACGGCTTTCCTTGCTCGCGTCGGGCAAGGAAGAACAGCAGGGAGCCCGGCGCATACACAATCGCGGACAGCAGCAGGAATTTCATGCCGCCCGCCCAGATCATTCCGAACGCGTACAGCGTCGCGATCGCGCCGCATATGAGGTCCAGCGTGCGCTCACGTGAATCGGTCTCGTAGGTCTTGCCGCTCAAGGCGAGCTTCGTGCCGTAAGCGGCGACCAGAAGATACGGCACGAGCGTCATCGCGCTGGTCATCTTGAGCGCCAGCAGGAACGCGTACTCCGCGAAGGGGCTGACGATGAGGAAGATCTGGATCAGCAGATTGGAGACCACCAGCGCCGCAAGTGGCGCCTTGTTCCTGTTTTCCCGGGCGAGAAATGCCGGCATGGTGCCATTCTTCGCCGCGGCGAACAGTATTTCCGCCGCAAGCAGCGACCATGACAGATAGTTGCCGAGAACGGATATCAGGAGGCCGACGCTGATGAACACCGCGCCCCATGGACCGACGACCGCTTCGAGCACGCCAGCCATCGACGGATTGCGGATCCCGCCCAGTTCAGGCCGCAGCAGCACGCCGTAAGACAGCATCGTGACCAGGACGAGAAGACAGAGAACCCCAATGAAGCCGAGCACGGTGGCGATGCCGACATCGTTGCGATTCTTTGCATAGCGCGAGTACACGCTGGCGCCTTCGATGCCGACAAAGACGAACACGGTGACGAGCATCGTGCTGCGCACCTGGTGAAAGAGGGAGCCCAGCTCGTGGCCTTCGCCGCCCCAGAAATTCAGCGCGAAGACATCGGCCTTGAAGCCGAACAGGACAAAGACGATGAAGAGGGAGATCGGGACGATTTTCGCAATCGTCGCGACCGTGTTCAGGAAGGCAGCTTCGCGGACGCCGCGCAGTATCAGCCAGTGCACTGCCCAGAGCAGAATCGATGCGCTGATCAGCGCGACGGGGGTCGTGCCGTCGCCGAACACGGGAAAAAAGGCGCCCAGCGTCGACTTGATCAGGATCAGGCACGCGACATCGGCAAGACAGCAGCCGGCCCAGTATCCGAACGCGGAATTGAAGCCCAGGTATTCTCCGAATCCGGCCTTCGCATAGGAGTAGATGCCGGCATCGAGATCCGGGCGCCGTCGCGACAGCGTCTGGAACACGAACGCGAGCATCAGCATTCCGGTGCCGGCGATGAGCCACGCGATCAGCGCGCCGAAACCGCCCGTCGCACGGGCAAATGCAGCGGGGAGCGCGAAGATCCCCGAACCGACCATCGAACCTACGACTAACGCAATCAACGCGCGCAACGAAAGCTTTTCTGTATTTGACGTTGTCACGGCATGCTCCGTCTTGAAGTCTTCGATCCGGGATCTACAACATTCCTCCGTCCATTCGCCGGGATCGCTGGTGGTCGTTTCTCCGCGGTACGCCACTAGACCCAATGCCCTGATACTCGCGCAGAATGCCGCATCCCGCAAGAAAGCTGACGATAAATCGCGATGCTCCGTCCTGCGCATATACGGATGAACGATACATGGGCTCAAGCTCACCAGGTTGGCTGCCCGGTCGACGATGTGTTCGAAATGACCTGATTCAGTTGTGCTGCTCCGGTTTGCGGACCGCGCAATCGGGTCGGTTTTGACGCTCCGCCTGACGTGCCGGTTGCACACCGATATGACAAGGTCGGCGGCCCTGTTCTACGTGTCGGGCAGATCCACGGAAACTTTCCTTTTGTCATGCATCTCCTATGATGGTGCTGGGGCGGCGCGACAGATCGTGCCGCCCCAGGTCTTTCGTTTCCAGTGAGGAGAACCGTCGATGAACGGCAAGACTCTGTGTGGCATTGCTGCGAGTGTGATCGTATTGGCGGCGTGTGCACCGCCTCCGCCTGCTGCACCGCTTCCCCCTGGCGTTTCGCAGGCGCCAGCGGGGTCCGTGTTCTATGGCCGCGTCGAATCGATCGAACCGGTCACGCAGCAGACGGGCAGCTCCGGTGTGCTCGGTACAGTGATCGGCGGCGTGGCCGGCGGTGTGCTGGGCAACCAGATCGGCGGCGGCACCGGCCGCACGATCGCAACTATCGGCGGTGTCGTCGCGGGCGGTGTGGCGGGCAACCAGCTCGAACGGCGGGCCAACAGCGGCACGGAAACCATCTACCGCGTAAACGTTCGGCTCGACGACGGGCGTCTCGCAACGGTGACGCAGCGCAATCTCGGCAATCTGCGTGTGGGCGACAGGACCCAGGTGGCGAACGATATGGCAACGCCGTACTGAAGCAGCACGGACAGGCGAGCCGCCGACGCCAACGCGCGCGGCGGCTTTCTTGTATTCGCTCATCGTGCGCGAGGCAGGAGCGGGCATCACCCGATGCAACTCGCTCGAATCGTTTCGGCGTGGCGCCATGACACCCCATCGGGACATGGTGATACCCATCCAGCAACGCCACGCATGTCAAGGCTGCAGTGAGGCATCACAATTGTTATGCCCCTGGCCTTACGCGTTGAGTGCATTCTTGTAGATCTTCCCGTCCTTCATGATGATGAGAAAGTTCTTCTCCGGATCTGCGACGAGCTCAATGTTCTCAACAGGATTGCCATCGACGAGCAACAGATCGGCAAACGCCCCTTCTTCCACCACCCCTAACTTGCCGGGATAGGGATTGCGTGGTCCGGACAACGCGAGCAACTGGCCATTGGTCGCCGTGGCCATCTTCAACGTTTCGGCTGGCGTGTACCAGCGGACCAGGTGCGTCAACATGGCGCCCTGGCGCCTGGCGAGCACGGGCGAAAACAGCAGGTCCGAGCCGAACGCCGTCTTGATCCCGTGTTTTTTCGCGAGCGTGTATGCGGTGTTGGTGCCCGCGAAAACCTGGAGCATCTTGTCCCGACTGGAACCGGTCAGCGGAACGAAGTCGTCCTCGCTCACGAACGGTTGAGTGCTCAACCATGTGCCGTTCTTTGCCATCAGGCTGGCCGTTGCATCGTCCATCAGATGGCCATGTTCGATGCACTTGACGCCCGCCGCGAGCGATCGGTGGATGGCATGCGACTCATAGGCGTGCACCAGGACGTAACTGCCCCAGTCCTCGGCGGTTTCCACCGCAGCGCGCAACTGAGACTCGGTGAACGTGAGCATGTCCAGCGGACTGCGAGGGGTGGAGACGCCGCCACTGCCCACGAGCTTGATCTGCGACGCGCCCTGCATGAACTGTTCACGCACGCGCAGGCGGACTTCGTCTGCGTTGTCGGCAATGATGCTGCCGCCCGTCTGCTCCGAGCTGGTGATCCTGCCGCCGGATCTCGGCAGGTCCGCCAGCGAGCGAAAGTCGCCATGACCGCCCGAGGTGGTGATCATCGCGCCTGAAGGATAAATGCGCGGACCCGATATGAGTCCCTCGTCGATTGCCTGTTTCAGCGCGAAGGCCGGGCCGCCCGCATCGCGCACCGTGGTGAAGCCGCGCATCAACGTACGCTCGGCCTCCGCGCTTGCGGCCAGATGGATGTAGCCCACGTCCGCGCTCAGCAGGACCTGGATCGGGAGGGCGGCGATCATCGCATGCCAGTGCATATCGATGAGACCAGGCATCAGCACGCGGCCGCCGCAGTCGATCACCTGCGTGCCGTCGGGCACGGCAGGTTTGCCCTGCGTCAGGGAGTGGATGCGATTGCCATCCACGAGCAGATAGAGTCTGTCGCGCAACGTGCCGGATATTCCGTCGAACAGCCGGAAGTTCGTGAAGAGGATAGGGTGTGCGGGATTGACGGGCGGGGGTGCCGTCTGCGCACTGGCGAGTTTCGGCAGGACAAGCATCAGCATGGAGGCGGCCATGCCCGCAACGAAGCCCCGTCGCGAGAGATCCGCGCTGATCCGGTTGTTCAGAAACTCGATTTCCGACTTCTGGCAGAAGCAGGCGAACGGATGGCCCGATGCTTCCTTATCGCCCGGTTTGCGAGAGAACATGAATCACCTCTTTCTCGTTCATCGAAGGGTTGGTGGGGTGCGTTTGCGGTCGCGCTGCGTTGATGTACCGTCGCCGCGTTGATTGTCGCGGCACCGCGCGCGCCAACGCATCAGCGCATCAGCGGACCATGCCGGCGACGCAGATATGCGATGAACTGACGCTGGTCACGGACAGGCACGCTACTCAATCGGAACCCAGCGGCCGCCCGAGAATTCCCAGGCATCGTGTTCGGGTGTCCATCGTCCCGGGCGCCAGCGCCAGCCCGGCTTGCCCTCGCTCCAGACCCCAGGTATCCATTCGAAGTTGCCGTCTCTCCACTGCCAACGACCTGGAATCCATACGAAGTAAGGGCGCTGTGCACCTGCTTCTACGCGCGGTTGCGGTGGTCGGGCCTGTCCCTTCAGCGGTGGCGGCCGACGCGGGCTTCGCTCCCGCACGCCGGGTTCCGGCTGATTGGCGGGTAGCGGAGGCGGCTCCTGGTTTTCAGCGAAAACGGCGCGCGCCGGTGCGAGCGATGCTGCGGCGACCAACGTCATTGCGAAGAGGAGCGTCCGTCGATTCATTGCTGTTTCTCCAGATACAGTGAAAGGTCAGATGCATCGGGCAGGGCGTAGTGACTTCTTGCGCAGCGCGCGGCAGGCATCACGCCGCGCGGGGTGTGACCGTATTGTCATTGCCGAAGCCCGGGGAGAACAGGTCCAGCGTCGATTTGATAAATAGCCGGCAGGAGACGTCGCAAACCCAGCTTCCAGCCCGGAAGCCCTGCGCCGCGGTGAAGCCAGGTTCATCACCGAAGCGGTCCTTCGCATATGCGTGGACACCGGCGTCGAGTTCGGGTTTGCGTTGAGCGAGTCTCTGAAAGACAAAGGCCTGCATCGACATCGCCACACTGGCGATCATCCAGGCAACCAGCGCGCGAGGGCCATCGGTCGCGCGCCCGAATGCGGAGGGGAGTGGAACAATGCCGGCGCCGGCCATTGAGCCGACAACGAGCGGGATGAGCGAAATGACCGCCCCAGGGGAAAGCTTCTGTTCTGACGATGAGGTCATGGTGCCTGATCTTGAAATTGTTTAATTGTTTGCTGGTCCTGGGTGTCCCAGCTAGCCGTGCTCGAAGCCGGACAATTTGCGTATCTTCACTGAAGTGCATCCTGAACGAATTTGCAAGATATTCGTGCCAGGGTAACGCGCAAGCCTCATTGCGACAAAAATTTCATCTCGTTTCGACCGTTGCGCCTGCAGGTGACCTCATCCGGAATCCAATCCGTCGCATCGACGCCGTGGACAACATTTCGCATAACTTAATCAACAATTCGATCAATTGAGTCGAAACGCAAAATTATTCCGATGCGCGATTAAACGCCTGGCAGGCTCTTTATGCACCCATTTTGCTGAACATTGCAACCGGTATTGGTGCCTGATCACCGGATAGCTGGCCGAAGCGTCTCGCGTTGCTCAGGGAGGGTGCGTCGCCAATTCGAATGCGACGGTTTTGTGACGCTCGATCCAGCCGAACGGGGAGGGCCGTTGTGACGCGCAGCGTTGCTGCGCCGCCAGGGAAGACGCCGGAAAATGCACGCAGACTGTTACAATCGATGCTCTTTTGTCATTGGCTGTGCGCTATGGGCTTCGAACAACTTGCCGCATTGAGAGATCAACTCGCGAAAAAACCCGACCCCAAGCCGGCGGTTAAGGCGCCTCGCGCACGCCGGGCTGCGCCCGAGGCGCGGTCGAAGCCGGTCGACCCGGTGGTGCTGACGATCGCGAAGCTTCAAAAGCGATTCCCGCAGGCATTTCCGAAGAATCCGGCGCCCAAGGTGCCGCTCAAGATCGGTATCTTCGAAGACCTGATGAAGCACGCGCAGGAACTCGCACTAAGCGAGGCGGAATTGCGCGATGCGCTCAGGACATGGTGCCGCGGAAGCCGCTACTGGGCATGCCTCGTCGAAGGTGCTGCACGAGTCGACCTGACGGGCGGCGAAGCGGGCAACGTATTGGCTGCCGATGCGACGCGTGCGCTGCGACTGAAGGCGGCTCGCGCAGCGAGGGCGCCGAAGCCGGAGGCGGCGGCGGAGAAGCCGGCCTGATCGATGCGGGGCCCGGACAGGCTGCGCGGCGGATGGTGATCCGCAAAATCGATGAGAAAGCTCGAAGTGCCAATCGCGACAGCGGGACACGGCTGCGACCCATCGCGGCCGGTTTTGACGGGTAACGAACAGTCTGTCCGAAGGTGACAGACTGTCAAACGTATCAAAGCCGACCTGCGCTCTCGTTTATTTCCCTCTTCCTCTGGCCTCGCGGCTGGGTCTTCCCGGATTTCGCCTGCGATGCGGCATCGCGCAAGTCGATGCCTGGCTTCGGGGCAAGGAGGGTGGCCTCGAAGGCCTGCAAATCCGGCCGATGAGAGGGCTTCGTCTTAAGCCAGCCAAACAGGGCCGCACCCGAGAGACCGATCACGCCGATGATCGCGGGCCAGAACTTTACGATAAATACAACAACCGCTGCGGTAACCATTGTCAAACTCCCGTTAAGCATTACCTTCGCGAGTGCTTCAAACGATGCAGGTCTGCGTCGCGGATACGCGATTCGCGTGTTTCCGACGTCGTCTTGCGCAACTGGTCTTGCGCAACTCGTCGTGTTGCGTCGCCGCGACAGGCCGCTTTCAGACACGGAGCCGGTGGTCCACATCAACGCCGCGCCTGTTATCACTCGTCTGGATCGAGCTTACGCCTTCGCGGCGGACCTTGATCGAGAAACATCACGGCTTTTGTGATGTCGCTCGCATAAGCCGTCCCGCGGTACGTTATGGCGGGCAGCACGGGGCGAACGATCGTTCCGGCCAGAACGTCGGACCAGCATCGATTGCTGTCTCAGGGGCGCTACGCCGTGGATCGTGACGCCTGTTCCGGGTAGCAGGCACGCCGCCCAGGTATCGCTGGCTCCAGCAAATTGCAGGCAGCCTGGATTGGCTGCACTCCCGTCGACCCTGGCACGGTCGTTACTTCCCGCGCGGCGCAGCGCCTGCAATCGACGACTGACCGGCGCAGCATGGCTCATGCGACCTGGCTCCAACGTGTTATCGCCAAAGGCGACATCTGGTCGTGCGACGGGTTCAACTGGTTGCGCATGCAACCAGACTCTCCTATTCTGCGCTGACACGCCGAAGATATTTTAAGGCGCTCGCGGCCATGTGCCAGGAGGCAGCGATGTCAGCGGTCGACAATCCGCATTCCACCAGCGCCAGTTCGGACGCAGAGGGCGAGCAGGCGCTGCGCGTCCAGCTGGCCGGCACCTATCGCGTGTTCGCGATGCTCGGCTGGACCGAACTGATCTACAACCACATTACGGTCCGGCTACCCGGCCCGGATTCGCACTTTCTGATTAACCCGTTCGGGCTCCATTACGCCGAGGTGAATGCGTCGAATCTGGTCCGCGTCGACCTGGACGGACGCATCGTCGGTGAGTCGGCATACCGGGTGAATCCTGCCGGTTTTGTCGTGCACGCAGCCATCCATCGCGCGCTGCCTGATGCCCATTGCATCATGCACACGCATACCACGGCAGGGCTGGCAGTTGCGTGCTCGGAGATCGGGCTGGAGAACGCCAACTTCTATTCAGCGCAACTACACGGTATGGTTGCGTATCACGATTTCGAAGGCATTACAGTGCGCCCTGACGAGGGGCCACGACTGGTCGCGAATCTCGGCGGCAAGCCGCTGATGATTCTGCGCAATCACGGCCTGCTGTCGATCGGCGAAACGATTGCACAGGCGTTCGTGCGGCTCTGGACGCTCAACCGCGCCTGCGAAGTTCAGCTCGCGACCGCGGCGCTAGGGGCGGCGCGCCACATTCCTGACGAGGTCGCAGCGCGTTGCACACGCGATGCATTGCAGTTCGATCCGCGCTACGGTGCGGGTGAGGATGTGCTTGCTGCGCTGTTGCGTCAGGTCGATCGTATCGATCCGTCATACAAGGAGTAACGCAATCATGGGTGGGCAGCAAAACAGGACAGCCGTGGTCGGTGCAGGCGCGATCGGTGGGTTGATCGCCGCGGCGGCCGTGCGCGCCGGCCACGCCGTGAGCGTCCTCGCGCGCGGCAAGACGCTCGATGCGCTTCGCGCGGATGGTATTCGCATCGTCGGTGAAGAAAGCGAGACCGTCGCGCGGGTGGTGGCCGACGACGATGCCACTACGTTTGGCCTGCAGGACTTCGTGGTCGTCGCGCTGAAGGCTCAGGCGCTTCCGGCCGTCGCCGCGAGCCTGCGGCCGATGATCGGGCCACAAACGGTGATCGTAGCCGCAATGAACGGCTTGCCGTGGTGGTTTCTGAGCGGCATGCAAGGGCCGCTCGCCGGCCAGCATATCGAGGCGGTGGACCCTGAAGGCAGGGTGTCGGCCGCGCTGCCGCCGGCGCAATCAATCGGCTGCGTCGTGCATCTGTCTTCGTCGACTGACGCACCCGGCGTGATCCGGCGCGGCCGCGGCAATCATCTGATCGTTGGCGCACCGGTTCCGGCGCTCGCCGCGCAGGCGAACGCGTTCTCCACGGCACTGCGCGAGGGCGGCTTCGAAGTCGCCGCATCGGACGACATCCGCTCGGAAATCTGGGTCAAGCTGTGGGGCAACATGAACATGAATCCGCTGAGTGCATTGACGGGTTCGACGGCCGATCAGTTGCTCGACGATCCGCTCACGTACGCGTTGGTGTTGCGGATGATGGAGGAGGCCGACGCCATCGGCAGACGACTGGGTCTGTCGACGCGTATGGAGCCGCCGGAGCGGGTCGCGGTGACGCGCAAACTCGGTGCGTTCAGAACCTCGATGCTGCAGGATTTCGAAGGCGGCCGCCCGCTCGAGATCGGTCCGATACTGGGGGTGTTTCCTGAACTTGGCCGCCGGCTCGGTGTGCCGACGCCGTTCTGCGACGCGGTTCTCGGATTGCTGCGTCAACGCGCCTCGAACAGCGGGCTTTGAAGGGGCTGTCCCTGGCCGGAGTGGGCCTGGAACAGTCCGCGTCCGGCGCTGGATGGCAGGCGTGCCGCACCCACCCTCATCGGCCGCAGCGCCTGGCGGCACCGCGCGACCCTAATCATCCCTGCCGCGCCAGCATGCTTTCGATTACCTTGTCGAGCGCCTCGCCAAGCATGACTTTTTCCTTCTCATCGAGACAGTCGAACAGATCGACGTTCCACTTGCGCGCGATCGGCATCACTTTTTTGTAGAGCGCCCGTCCTTCGGCCGTGAGTGAAACCAGTACCACCCGTCCATCTTCCTTGCTTGCCTGCCGCTGCACGAGCCCCTGTCTGATGAGCGCCTCGGCCGCGCGGCTAGCCTGACTCTTGTCGAGGTTCGCATGCCGCGCCAGGTCCATGATGGAGAATGGCCCGAACGAACCTACTGAAGCAATGACGCGCGCTTCAGGCAGGGTGACGTCGAGCTTGTCCTGATAACGCTCGCTGATGCCGCGTTCAGCGAGCTTGTTCAGTACATGCAGGCGATACGTCAGAAACTGTTCGAGTCCGGCTTTGGCGGATGCCTTCATGGTGCTCCCGGGGTGAGTGGATGCGGTCGTGGCGATGTGATTGTTGCCGCATCCGCCGGGCGGGTCAACGCGTGCCGAATTTCAGTCGCGTAAGCTGCTCGGCCTCGTTTGCAAGCAGGCGTGCAGCGTCGCGGATCGCTACGTCGAGCGTAATCGGGCCTGGTGCCGGCGAAAAGCAACCCGTGAAGTGTTCCGTGAGACGCGGCAGCGCCGCGGAGTCGACGGCGCCTGACAGCAGCGTGGCCGGCACGCCGGCCGCCTGCGCGTGGCGGCAGGCGATGAAGGGCGCCTTGCCGTGCAGCGTCTGCACGTCCGAGCGGCCTTCGCCGGTGATCAGCCAGTTCGCGCCTTCGAGCGCCGCATCGAGGCCGATCTGCTGCGCGACAACTTCTGCGCCGGGCTGGAACTGTGCGCCGAGCATATGCAGCGCGAAGCCCAGACCGCCCGCCGCGCCCGCACCTGGCTCGTTACGTGCGGCACGGTTCAGCGCAGGTTCGAGCAGATCCGCAAAGTGCGCGAGCGCAGCATCGATCGTCGCGATCTGGTTGGGCTGCACCCCTTTCTGCGGACCGAACACGGCCGTCGCGCCGTGCTCGCCGGTGAGCGGGTTGTCGACGTCGGACATGCCGATGAACGTCGCCTCGGCGAGCCGTGCGTCGAGTTGCGACACGTCCACGCGCGCGACCTTCGCCAGCTTCTCTGGCGCCGGTTCCAGTTCCTGTCCTTGTGCGTCGAACAGTTTCATGCCGAGACCGGCGAGGAGACCCGCGCCGCCGTCATTGGTGCTGCTGCCGCCAAGCGCCACGAAAAAGCGCCGCACACCGGCGTCGAGGAGCACGCGGATCGCTTCGCCCATGCCGCGCGTGCTGCGCGCTTCGACTGGCACACCCATGCCGACCGGATCCGTGATGCTGACGATTTCCGCCGTTTCGATGATCGCGCTGCCGTCCGCGAGCAACCCGGCCGCCGCTTCGCGGACCGGTCCCGCCGCACCGCGCACCGTTAGCTTGCGGCGCTCGCCGCCGCGGGTGAGCATGGCGTCGAGCGTGCCTTCGCCGCCGTCGGCCATCGGGCAGATGCGTACGACGGCGTCTGGCCGCGCGCGCTGCACGCCGGTTGCGATGGCCTCGGCGACCTGCTCGGCGCCGAGCGAGCCTTTGAAGGAATCGGGAGCGATGACGACGACGGGCGTGGACGGCGGGTTAGGCATGGTGTCTCTTGATGGTTGGGATGGTGGCGAATCTCGGGCGGCTGGTTCGGCTGCGACTGCGTCCGGCCGCGTGCGATAGCTTAGCAGCCCAGCGGCGGCTGCTGAATAACGCGGGCGGCATAGCGGGCATCGAGTGCGGAATCGCCGTGCCGCAACCGCCCGGATTGTGCACCTCGCGGGGCGAAATCAGCGCGAAAAGCCGCGCAAACGTCGAATCCCGGCTAGGCGCGCAAATAGTTTGCTAAAATATTCGGCTCCTCTGACCCAAACCGTGCTGCTGGCGGCCTGAGAGCCCGCGGCGACAGGCGCGCGATTGATGCAACGCGAGCCTGCTTTGCGACTTCGCAAGGCAAGCCCTGTAAAGCAGACATCGACAGGCGGCACGGCAAAGATAACTGATTCGCTCGAATAATTTTAGGACGATTGAAGCCATGGCTAACGTTGTTGAGAACCTCGGCAAGCTCGAACGCCGCGTGACGATTTCCCTGCCGAAGGATGCCGTGCAGAAGGAAGTGGATTCGCGTATCCGCCAGATCGCAAAGAACGTGCGCATGCCGGGTTTCCGCCCGGGAAAGGTGCCGCTCAAGATGGTGACGCAACAGTATTCGGGCCAGGTGGAAGCCGAAGTGCTGAGCGACAAGGTTGGCAAGGAATTCTTCGACATCAGCCGCGCCGAGAACCTGCGCGTGGCCGGCCAGCCGAGCTTTGCGCCGAAGGCTGACGTCGCAGAAGGCGACTACGCGTTCGACGCGACCTTCGAGGTCTATCCGGAAGTGAAGCTGGGCGACGTTGCCACGGCCGAAATCGAGCGCACCACGACGTCCATCAGCGATGCTGAAGTCGACCGCACGCTGGACATTCTGCGCAAGCAGCGCGTGCACTTCCACGCACGTGGCGAAGCCGGCGAACACGGCGATGGCGGTGCCGACACGGCAGCGAAAGACGGCGACCGCGTGACGGTCGACTTCGTCGGCAAGATCAACGGCGAAGTGTTCCAGGGCGGTAGCGCAGACGACTTCGCCTTCGTGCTCGGCGAAGGCCGCATGCTGCCGGAATTCGAAAAGGCTGCGCTTGGCCTGAAGGCCGGCGAAGCGCGCGAATTCGACCTCGGCTTCCCTGAGGACTATCACGGCAAGGACGTGGCCGGCAAGACCGCCCAGTTCGCTATCACGATGAAGAAGATCGAATGGCCGCACCTGCCGGAAATCGACGCTGAATTCGCCAAATCGCTCGGCATCGAAGACGGGGATCTGACGAAGATGCGCGCCGAGATCAAGGACAACCTCGAACGCGAAGCAAAGCGCCGCACGCAGGCCATCGTCAAGAACCAGGTGATGGACGCGCTCCTGAAGATTTCCGAACTGGACGTGCCGAACGCGCTGATCGAACAGGACCAGCAACGTCTCGTCGAAATGGCCCGTCAGGATCTGCAGCAGCGTGGCGTGCCGAACGCGGCCGACGCACCGATTCCGGCAGAAATGTTCAAGGAGCAGGCCGAGCGTCGCGTGAAGCTGGGCCTCGTACTGGCCGAACTCGTGAAGGCGAACGAGTTGCAGGCGAAGCCGGAGCAGATTCGTGCCGAAGTCGACGAATTCGCCAAAAGCTACGAAGACCCGAAGGAAGTCGTCCGCTGGTATTATTCGAACCAGCAGCGCCTTGCTGAAATGGAAGCGTACGTCGTTGAAGCCAATGTCGTCGATTTCGTCCTCAACAAGGCCAAGGTGACGGACAAGGAAGTGAGCTTCGAAGAACTGGCAAGCGCAACGGCGCAGTCGTAAGCGTTGTTGCAACGGCGTGCCGGCTGTCGGAGCGACGGCCCGCACGCCGTTTTTTTATGCCCGGCGTGCCGCGGGGCTTGAAACGCGGGTTGTCATACTCACTTGCCTCACGTACTAGAACATTTCCAGACAAGGATCCATTGCATGACCTTTCGCGCTCAATTGCTGGACACGTTGGCCTCCCACGCGCCGCGGGATCTCGAGGCGCAGGCGCTCGGACTTGTTCCGATCGTCGTGGAAACAAGCGGGCGTGGCGAGCGCTCGTATGACATCTACTCGCGTCTGCTGAAGGAGCGTGTGGTGTTTCTTGTCGGCGAAGTAAACGACCAGACGGCCAACCTCGTTGTGGCGCAGCTGCTGTTCCTCGAAAGCGAGAATCCGGACAAGGACATCAGCTTTTACATCAACAGCCCCGGCGGTTCGGTGTCAGCCGGGATGGCCATTTACGACACGATGCAGTTCATCAAGCCGGACGTCTCGACGCTGTGCATGGGCCTTGCAGCCAGCATGGGCGCGTTCCTGCTGGCGGCAGGCGCAAAGGGCAAGCGTTTCGCGTTGCCGAACGCGCGAGTGATGATTCACCAGCCGCTGGGGGGCGCACGGGGGCAGGCATCGGACATCGAGATCCAGGCACGCGAAATCCTGTACCTGAAGGAGCGTCTGAACCAGCTGCTTGCGCACCACACGGGGCAGCCGGTCGAGCGCATCGCACGCGACACTGACCGCGATAATTTCATGTCCGGTGACGATGCACAGGCTTATGGTCTCGTCGACCAGGTGCTGCACAAGCGTCCTTGATCTGGTGCGTATGCCCCAAATCAGGGCAAGGGGTCAGAGTAAAATCCTTTAAATGTAGCTGACCCGTCCCTGAGCGCCTGCGGCGAAGACGTCGTCCCAGCTTTTGCGCGTCGTCCCAGCCCAACTGCGAGGCTGGGGCAAACGGCGTATCATGTCATTGAGTGTCCGGAGGCTCATACATCTATGGCGGACAAAAAAGGTTCTAACAGCGAGAAGCTGTTGTATTGCTCGTTCTGCGGCAAGAGTCAGCATGAGGTCAAGAAGCTGATTGCCGGACCGTCGGTATTCATCTGCGATGAATGTATCGACCTCTGCAACGAAATTATCCGTGACGAGGCGGCTGGCTCGGGCACGGAAAGCGGCCTTTCGAGGTCCGATCTGCCGAGTCCGCAGGAAATTCGCGAGATCCTCGATCAATACGTGATCGGCCAGGAGCGCGCGAAAAAGATTCTCGCGGTGGCGGTGTACAACCACTACAAGCGCCTCAAGCATCTCGACAAGAAAGACGAAATCGAGCTGTCGAAGAGCAACATCCTGCTGATCGGCCCGACGGGCTCCGGCAAGACGCTCCTCGCGCAGACGCTTGCGCGTCTGCTGAACGTTCCCTTCGTCATTGCCGATGCAACGACGTTGACGGAAGCCGGCTACGTCGGCGAAGACGTCGAAAACATCATTCAGAAGCTGCTGCAGAACTGCAATTACGAAGTCGACAAGGCCCAGCGGGGCATTGTTTACATTGACGAAATCGACAAGATCAGCCGCAAGTCCGATAACCCGTCGATCACTCGCGATGTGTCGGGTGAAGGCGTGCAACAGGCGCTGCTGAAGCTGGTCGAAGGCACGATGGCATCGGTGCCGCCGCAAGGTGGCCGTAAGCATCCGAATCAGGATTTCATCCAGGTCGATACGACCAACATCCTGTTCATTTGTGGCGGCGCATTCGACGGTCTCGAGAAAGTCATTGTCGACCGCACGGAAAAGACGGGTATCGGCTTTGGTGCGAGCGTGAAGAGCAAGCAGGACCGCGACGCTGGCGAAGTGCTGCGCGAAGTGGAGCCGGAAGATCTGATCAAGTTCGGCCTGATTCCCGAACTGATTGGCCGTCTGCCGGTGGTGGCTACGCTCGGCAAGCTTGACGAAGCGGCGCTGATGAAAATCCTCGTCGAACCGAAGAACGCGCTGATCAAGCAGTACCACAAGCTGTTCAACATGGAGCGGGTCGAACTGGAGATCCGTCCGGCCGCGCTGCAGGCAGTTGCCCGCAAGGCGATCCGCCGCAAGACAGGCGCTCGGGGTCTGCGATCGATCCTGGAACAGGCCTTGCTGGATGTGATGTACGAGTTGCCGACGATGAAGGGTGTGAGCAAGGTCATCATCGACGACAATGTCATCGACGGCGACGGCAAACCGTTGCTGATCTACGAAGACGCGCCCAAGGTCGCGGGTTCGAATTGATCGGCTTTCCGGGTTCCGCAAAAAAGCCGTTCATGGCGACGTGAACGGCTTTTTCGTTTATCTTGTGGTCAGGATGGATTGTGTTTTTTTGGAGTCACTGAACTTTTCCCACACGCGGAGGCCTTGCAATCTTTTTTGCTGGCCTCACCTATCGAACGAACTGATTCCACTCATGGGGAAATGAAATGTCAGGAACCCAACTCCTTCCGCCGGAACGCACTACGCTCCCGCTGCTCCCGCTGCGTGATGTCGTAGTCTTCCCGCACATGGTGATTCCGCTCTTCGTAGGCCGCCCGAAGTCGATCAAGGCTCTCGAAGCAGCGATGGAAGGCGGCAAGCACATCATGCTCGTCGCCCAGAAAACGGCCGCGAAAGATGAGCCGACCGAAAAGGACATGTACGAAGTAGGGTGTGTCGCTAACATCCTGCAAATGCTGAAGCTGCCCGATGGCACCGTGAAGGTGCTCGTCGAAGGTCTTCAACGCGCGAAAACGCTCTCGATCGAAGAGCAGGAAACCCAGTTTTCGTGCGAAGTCATGCCGCTTGAACCCGACCACGCCGACAGCGCTGAAACTGAAGCGCTGCGTCGCGCGATCGTGTCGCAGTTCGATCAGTATGTGAAGCTGAACAAGAAGATCCCGCCGGAAATTCTCACGTCGCTTTCGGGCATCGACGAAGCAGGGCGTCTGGCCGACACGATCGCCGCGCATCTGCCGCTGAAGCTCGACCAGAAGCAGCACATCCTCGAGATGTTCCCGGTCGTCGAGCGCCTCGAGCATCTGCTCGCGCAACTCGAAGCTGAAATCGACATCCTGCAGGTGGAAAAGCGCATCCGTGGGCGCGTCAAGCGTCAGATGGAAAAGAGCCAGCGCGAGTACTACCTGAACGAGCAGGTCAAGGCGATCCAGAAGGAACTCGGCGAAGGCGAAGAAGGTGCGGATCTCGAAGAACTCGAGAAGCGCATCACGGCCGCGCGCATGCCGAAAGAAGCCAAGAAGAAGGCCGACGCCGAGCTGAAAAAGCTCAAGCTGATGTCGCCGATGTCGGCGGAAGCCACCGTCGTGCGCAACTACATCGATACGCTGATCGGCTTGCCGTGGCGCAAGAAGAGCAAGGTCAACAACGACCTCTCGAATGCCGAGCGCGTGCTCGACGAAGACCACTTCGGTCTCGAGAAGGTGAAGGAACGCATTCTCGAGTATCTCGCGGTTCAGCAGCGCGTGGACAAGGTCAAGGCACCGATCCTGTGCCTCGTCGGGCCTCCGGGCGTCGGCAAGACGTCGCTTGGGCAGTCGATTGCGCGTGCAACGAACCGCAAGTTCGTGCGCATGGCGCTCGGTGGCGTGCGCGACGAAGCTGAGATTCGCGGTCACCGCCGGACGTACATCGGTTCGATGCCCGGCAAGATCCTGCAAAGCCTGACCAAGGTCGGGGTGCGCAATCCGCTCTTCCTGCTCGACGAAGTCGACAAGATGGGCCAGGATTTCCGTGGCGATCCGTCGTCGGCATTGCTGGAAGTGCTTGATCCGGAACAGAACCATACGTTCGCCGATCACTACGTCGAGGTCGATTTCGATCTGTCGGATGTGATGTTCGTCGCGACGTCGAACTCGCTGAACATCCCGCCGCCGCTGCTCGACCGGATGGAAGTCATCCGTCTGTCGGGTTATACGGAAGACGAGAAGGTCAGCATCGCGCAACGTTATCTTCTGCCGAAGCAGAAGAAGAACAACGGCCTCAAGGATGGCGAGGTCGATGTGACGGAAACGGCGATCCGCGACATCATCCGTTATTACACGCGTGAAGCAGGCGTCCGTTCGCTCGAGCGTGAAATCTCGAAGATCTGTCGCAAGGTCGTGAAGATGCTTCTGCTGAAGAAGGCGGAAGGTGCGGTGAAGGTTGACGGCACCAACCTCGATACCTTCCTTGGCGTGCGCAAATACGACTTCGGTCTGGCTGCGAAGGAAAACCAGGTCGGCCAGGTCACGGGTCTCGCGTGGACGGAAGTCGGTGGCGATCTGCTGACGATCGAAGCTGCGGTCATGCCGGGTAAGGGCAATGTGATCCGTACCGGTTCGCTCGGTGACGTGATGAAGGAATCCGTCGAAGCAGCGCGCTCGGTGGTCCGTTCGCGGTCGCGTCGTCTTGGCATCAAGGACGAGGCGTTCGAGAAGCAGGACATTCACATCCACGTGCCGGAAGGCGCGACGCCGAAGGACGGTCCTTCGGCCGGTATCGCGATGACGACTGCGTTGGTGTCGGTGTTGACCGGCATTCCAGTGCGTGCCAACGTCGCGATGACGGGCGAAATCACGTTGCGCGGCGAAGTGCTTCCGATCGGTGGCCTGAAGGAAAAACTGCTGGCGGCGCATCGTGGGGGCATCAAGCTGGTGCTGATCCCGGAGGAGAACGTCAAAGATCTGACGGAAATTCCGGATAACGTGAAGAACGCGATCGAAATCGTGCCGGTCCGCTGGATCGACAAGGTGCTTGAACTTGCGCTCGAACGTGCGCCGCAACCGCTGCCGGACGAAGAGCCCAAGGCGGCGCCGGTGGCCGAAGCTGCCAAGGATCCCGCAACTGAAGTTGTGAAGCACTGATACAGGCTGTTCCGTCGTACCTGAAACCCGCGGCTGCGCCGCGGGTTTTTTATTGCGCCGAGCATGCGCAACAGCTTGGGGTGCAAGTCCCCTGTCCAGCCTGATGGGGCGAAGGAGTACTGCCCCTATCCCGATTCCCGAAGGTTTTGAACGACACCTTAACCCATGTTTTGTGCTGCAGTGCATCACCGGGTGCGCCGTCTCGATCGCTCATGTCATCCTCTTTCCTCGGGCCAGAATTAGTTGCATGTGCATCGATTGGTCGCAAGATTCCGTCATAAAACTCCGTCGGAATGTGCGCCCGGATCAGGCTCTACCCCGCTTGACACAAGGGTTTCGGCCAATTCTAATTAGCTGGCTCGGCGCTGTGCGCCGTGCCTGCTTTTAACCCGGCGCCAGTGGCGCTATCACGATTGCCCAATAACATTCTCGGGGGCTGGAATGAATAAGACGGAATTGATCGACCACATTGCACAACAAGCTGATATTTCGAAGGCTGCGGCAGGACGTGCGCTCGATGCAGTGATCGGTGGTGTCAAAGGCACGTTGAAGAAGGGTGGTTCGGTCACGTTGGTCGGCTTCGGCACGTTCGCCGTGGGCAAGCGCACAGCACGCACGGGCCGCAACCCGCGCACCGGCGCCGCGATCAAGATCAAGGCAGCCAAGGTGCCCAAATTTAGGCCTGGCAAAGCGCTGAAAGATGCGCTAAACTAACGGGCTCGCTGATTGAGGGTCTTGTAAAAGCAACCTCTGATTAGCGAACAGTTGGCGAATGGCAGCGATCAATCGCGGAACGGGTGCTTAGCTCAGTTGGTAGAGCGGCGCCCTTACAAGGCGTAGGTCGGGAGTTCGAGCCTCTCAGCACCCACCAGTTTCCGGTTCTGTAGCGGCCAGCCAGCAGCAGTAAAATGGAGTGGTAGTTCAGTCGGTTAGAATACCGGCCTGTCACGCCGGGGGTCGCGGGTTCGAGTCCCGTCCACTCCGCCAGTATCTTCGAAAGGCGAACTCCGGTTCGCCTTTTTTATTGCCCGCTGTTGTAATATCGGGCGTTCTGTTTTTGACTAACCCTCACGCATGCTCGATTTTTTCCGCAATCACCAGCGCCTGATGATGTTCATGCTCATCCTCGTCATTTTGCCGGGGTTGGGATTTGTGGGTATTCAGGGCTTTCGTGGCTTCTTTGACGAGAGCGCCAACGTCGCAAGCGTCAATGGTCACAAGGTCACGCGCGTCGAATACGACAACGCAATGCGTCAGCAGCTTGATCGTGCGCGCCAGGTACTCGGCGCCCAGTTCGACATGCAGTCATTCGATACGCCGGAGCGTCGCCGCGACATGCTCGACGGCCTGATTCAGCAGCGCGTACTTGCCGATGAGACGCAGCGTCTGCATCTGACCGCTTCGGACGACGCAGTGCGCCGTACCTTGCTCGCCGACCCGGTCATTTCGTCGCTGAAGAATGCCGACGGTTCGATCGACGTCGATCGCTACAAGCAGTTGCTGGCCATGCAGGGCATGACGCCAGAACAGTACGACGAACGCGTGCGCTACAGCCTTGCTACACAGCAGCTGCCGGCCGGCATCGAGTCCAGCGCGTTCACGTCCAGGACGCTCGCGCAGCACCTGACGGAACTCGCCGAGCAGCAGCGCGAGGTGCAGGGTCTCGCGTTCCACGCAAAAGACTACGCCGCGAAAGTGCAGCCGACCGACGCGCAGATTCAGGCCTACTACGACGCGCATCGCAACGAGTTCGCCACGCCTGAAACGGCGACGATCCAGTATCTGGTGCTGTCGCCCGACGCGCTCGCAGCAGCTGTGCCGGTGAGCGACGCAGACATCAAGAAATACTACGACGACAACATTGCGCATTACCGTACCGACAGCGAAGTGCGCGCGAGCCATATCCTGATCGCTGTGCCGAAGGATGCAAGCGCGGCCGACAGGGAAAAGGCAAAGCAGAAGGCCGAGGCGTTGCTCGCCCAGGTCAGGGCGCATCCGGATCAGTTTGCCCAGATCGCCGCGCAGAACTCGCAGGATCCGGGTTCGGCGTCGAAGGGTGGGGATCTCGGCTACTTCGGCCCCGGCATGATCGCGGGCGGCAAGGCGTTCGATGACGCCGTGTTCAAGCTGAAGAAAGACGAAATCAGCGATCTCGTGCAGACGGATTTCGGCTACCACATCGTCAAGGTGACGGATGTGAAGCCGTCGGTCACCAGGCCGTTCGACGAAGTGAAGGACTCGATCGCGAAGGACCTGAAAACCCAGCAGGCCGCCAAGGCATTCACCGACGATTCGGAAGGCTTCACGTCGACGGTGTACGAACAGGCCAAGAGCCTGCAGCCGGCGGCGGACAAGTACAAGTTGCAGATCCAGACCGCCACGGTGACGCCGCAGCCAAATCCGAAGCTGCCGCCCGACAGCCCGTTGAACAATCCGAAGTTTCTTGCTGCGGTGTTTTCGAGCGACGCGACGAAGGCGAAAAATAATACGCAGGCAATCGACGTCGGCAATAACACGCTGATCGCCGCGCATGTGACCGACTACAAGGCCGCTACCGTGCCGCCGCTCGATACCGTCAAGGACGCCGTGCGTCAGAAGGTCATCGCCCTGCAATCCGCCGAGATGGCTCGCAAGGAGGGGGCGGCGAAGCTTGCTGAACTGGAGAAGTCGAAGTCGACCGAAGGTTTCTCGTCGGCGCTGAAGGTGTCGCGCAACGACGCGCAAGGCGTCCCGCCTGTAGCGCTCAGCGCGATCTACAAGGCGGACGCGCAAAAACTGCCAGCATACGTTGGTGTCGATCTCGGCGACGACGGCTACGCAATCTATCGCGTGAATGCCGTGGTGCCAGGCAAACCGACTGATCCGCAGCGCCTCGTCGCTGCGCAGCAGCAGATCGCGCAGGTCAACGCGCAATCGCAGGTCGAAGCGTACGTCGAAGCGCTGCGTGCCCGTGCGAAGATCAAGTTTTACGGAGCACTGGACTCGGCCGGACAGCCCACCGGCGATTAAGCCAGGCTCGATAGCCCGAAGCTGATCGAAACAAGAAGCCCCGCACCAGCGGGGCTTTTTGTTTCACGAAAAGTTTGACGGAAACCGCGCGCCATCAATCGACAATGCGCGCTATAGCATTAGAGGCAGGCGTCAATATCGGCTGTCGCATCGCCACCGGTTACGCCGGCTGCCGGACGGTAGCCGACCCATGAGCCCACCCCGGTATAAGCCGGACGGACCACAGCGGCGGCGCCGTTAGGCGGCTGCTGGCCCGGGACATAGATGTCCACGGACTGATCGTTGGCCAGCAGGTCCTGCGACACGACCTGCTGGTGCGACTTGTCCGCCCATTTGTGCTCGACGCACTGCGCTACGTCTTTCGGCGCCAGGTGTGTCTGGCCGATGGTCTGGACACCCGCCGGCGGTTGCGCGGCGCAGGCAGAAATTGCCACGGTCAACGCGATAAGTGGTAAGTATTTCACGTTATCTCCCTCCAAAATCGCACAAATAGAGCCGGTTTTTCAAGGTTAGACGATAGTGTCAGATCGTCAAAGCATGACCGCGTTCCCCCCGATCCGGAAACAAGTTGTGAGCAAACGTGTCATTGAGCCGAAGGGGGGCGGAGTAGCGGCTTCAATGTGGGCCACACATTGTTCAACAACGTGGGTTGTGCCTCCTGCGTAGGGTGGATCTGGTCGGCCTGGAACATGTCCGGCCTGTTCTCGATTCCAGCCAGCAGGAACGGCACCAACGGCACGCGAAACTGCTTCGAAAGATCGCCGTAGAGGCCGTGGAACTTTTGCGTATAGTCCGGGCCGTAATTGGGCGGTACATACATGCCGACCAGCACGACCTTGGCATGGGCCTGCTGGGCCTGTTCGATAATCGTCCGAAGGTTGTCTTCGGTGGTTGCAAGCGGGACGCCGCGCAATGCATCGTTCGCGCCGAGTTCGACAATCACGATGGCCGGCTTCAGGCGCTGCATCAGCGCAGGCAAGCGTGCGCGTCCGCCGCTCGTGGTATCGCCGCTGATGCTTGCGTTGGCAACGTTATAATCGATGCGCTCGTCGGCGAGCCGCCGGCGCATCAACGCGACCCAGCCGGTGTCGCGCGGCAGGCCGTACTCGGCGGAAATGCTGTCGCCGAGTACGACAATCACCGGCTTGTCGGGTGCGGCCGTGTTGGCTGCGTCCGCAGCAAGTGGCGCCGTCGCCATGAATACGGCGACGCCGAGAGCTGTGGCCAGCGCCGCAGCGTGCACTTTTAACCTGTGCTTCACCATGCAAAAGAAAACCGATCCAGTCATCGAAGTGCGGGGTTTGTGCAAGAGGGTTAAGGATGCGACAGGCGAGCTGACGATCCTCGATCATATCGATCTTTCGATCGAGGCGGGCAGCAGTGTGGCGATCGTCGGCGCATCCGGTTCGGGCAAGTCCACGTTGCTGGGCCTGCTGGCAGGTTTGGACAGCGCGACTTCGGGGTCGGTTCGGCTGCTCGGTCACGAACTCACCGAACTCGACGAAGACCAGCGCGCGGCATTGCGCAGCGGCGCGGTGGGCTTCGTGTTCCAGTCGTTTCAGTTGATGCCGCACCTGACGGCGCTCGAAAATGTCACGCTGCCGCTCGAACTTCAAGGCGGCATGTCCGCACGCGAGGCGGCGACACGTGCGCGGGCGCTCCTCGAACAGGTCGGCCTTGGCAAGCGCACCAGGCACTATCCGAAGCTGCTGTCAGGCGGTGAGCAGCAGCGCGTTGCGCTGGCGCGCGCGTTCGTCACTCATCCGGCGATCCTGTTCGCCGATGAGCCGACCGGCAGCCTCGATGCAGCAACCGGTCATGCCGTGATCGATCTGATGTTTCAGATGAATCGCGCGAATGGCGCGACGCTTGTGCTCGTCACGCACGACGTCGAGCTGGCCAGACGCTGCGATTCCACGGTGACGATCGAGGCAGGGCATCTCGTCGAGTGAACCGGCGCGCGGTTTCCATGCACCCTGGGTCAAACGGCAGGGAGCGGAGCGGACCGCACGAAGTCACCCGCTCCGTAAGACGACGTCAGCAACGCTTACCGCTTCAACGCAGCCCGGGCTCTCGCGATCAGCGCTGACGTCGACGAATCGTGCTTCTTCACATCGGTGCTCGCCGAAGTGAGGTCCGCCTCGACGACCTTGCCGAGAATCTTGCCCAGCTCGACGCCCCACTGGTCGAACGGATTGATGTTCCAGACCGACGCCTGTACGAGCACCTTGTGCTCATAGAGCGCGATGAGCGCCCCGAGCGAGCGGGCGGTGAGCGCGTCGACGAGCAGCGTCGTCGTCGGACGGTTTCCGGGGAACACCAGATGCGGCACGAGTTCCGGCTTGTCCGGCCCGGCAACTTTCTGCGCTTCTTCGAACGTGCGACCCAGCATCAGTGCTTCGCTCTGCGCAAAGCAGTTCGCGAGCAGTTTCGGGTGATGATCGGCGAGCGGGTGTTCGGGCGTCAGCACTGCGACGAAATCGATCGGCACGATCGTCGGCCCTTGATGCAGCATCTGGAAGAACGCATGCTGCCCGTTGGTGCCAGGCTCGCCCCACGTCACGGCGGAAGTCGGATAATCGACCATCGCGCCATCGAGCCGGGCCGACTTGCCGTTGCTTTCCATTTCGAGCTGCTGCAGATACGAAGACAGGTAATGCAGCGCCTCCGAATACGGTGCCACCAGATAGCTCTGCGAGCCGAAGAAGTTGCGATACCAGATGCCGATCATGCCGAGCAGTACCGGCAGGTTCCGCTCGAGCGGAGCGTCGCGGAAATGCTGGTCCATCTCGTTCGCGCCGGCGAGCAGTTCGGCGAACTGCGCCGGGCCGACCGCAATCATGATCGACAGACCCACCGCCGACCATAGCGAATAGCGCCCGCCCACCCAGTCCCACATCTCAAAGACGTTTTCCTTGGCGATGCCGAACTTCACGACTTCGCCCGGGTTCGCCGAGACACCGACGAAGTGCTTCGCCAGCGCGCTTTCGGGGCAGCCTTTCTTGATGAACCAGTCGCGCATCGAGCGTGCGTTGGTCATCGTTTCGAGCGTCGTGAACGTTTTCGACACGATGATCGCAAGCGTTTCTTCGGGGTCGATCTGTTCGAGCACGCGATACAGATCCGCACCGTCGACGTTCGACACGAAGAAGGATGAGATGTCAGGCGTCGCCAGATGATGCAGCGCGTGAACGACCATCTTCGGCCCGAGGTCCGAGCCGCCGATGCCGATGTTCACGACGTAGCGAATCCGCTTGCCGGTATAGCCGGTCCACGCGCCGCTGCGCACCTGGTCGGCGAATGCGGCCATCTTCGCCTGCTCGGCCTTGATCTGCGCGTGGAACGGAGCGTTCGGATCGGTGGCGCGCAGCGCGGTGTGCAGCGCGGCGCGGCCTTCGGTCGGATTGACCACAACGCCAGCGAACATCGCATCGCGACGCTTCTCGACACCGGCTTCGCGCGCAAGCTGAACGAGCAGCCGCACGGTTTCATCGGTGATGCGGTTCTTCGAAAAATCGGCGCCAAGACCGCCGCCCGACAGCGTGAAGCGCTCTGCGCGGGTCGGGGCAGGGTCGTTCTCAGGGGCGAACCAGTCGCGCAGGCGCGCATCGCGAATCTGTTCGTAGTGCGCTTCTAGCGCGGACCAGGCGGGGAGCGATTTCATCGTCATAACTGTCCGTCGAACGAATGGGTACGAATGGAAGGCGGCGCAACCTGTGCCGCCGGAGGTGAGGCTTTGGAGCGCCTTCGGATCGTCGTGTTCGAGCCGTGCCGACGCGGCGATCGAACTGGCGACGCGATCAAACAGTATAGCGGCACTGGATGACAGCGGCAGCAGCGCGCTGCCGGACTTTAGATTATGGGAATGAATGCATGCGAAGCAGACGCGCGGCGGGGCGCTCGCGCACGCGGCTCAGGTAAGGGACGGATAGAACAGCCGGTTCAAGAGCGTCCGGACCATAGGCGCGAGTTCGCCGGCAGTGAGTCCGGCGGGGCCGCTGCCGCTGGCAGTCAGCGTATCGGCGGCGAGGCCGTGCAGATAGACGCCCGCGAGCGCCGCTTCGTATTGCGGCAGCTGCTGTGCCAGCAGCGCGCCGATCAGGCCGCCGAGCACGTCGCCGGTGCCGCCGGTCGCGAGGGCGGCATTGCCGGTCGGATTGACCGCGATGCGGCCGTCGGGTGCGGCGATCACCGTGCCCGCTCCTTTCAGTACGATGACGCTCGCATAGCGCGCAGCAAGCGAACGCGCGGCCGCGAGGCGATCGCTTTGCACAGCGCGCGCATCCGAGCCCAGCAGGCGCGCTGCTTCGAGTGGATGCGGCGTGAGCACGCACGGATTGCCGTGCTGCGTGCCGCGAGCTTCGAGCGATTCCGCCAGCGCGTCGTCTTTCGCCAGCAGGTTGAGCGCATCGGCGTCGAGCAGCGTGGGCACGTCGAGCGCCAGCGCGTCATGCAGCGTGACCGACGCGCGGTCGCGGTGGCCCATGCCGCAGCCGATCGCGAGTGCATCCATCGAATCGAGCGCGAGCTCGTCGATGGCATGCAGCATCAGTTCGGGATGCGGCGGATCGTACGCCGGCGCGCCGCTGCCGACGAACCCGACGTGCACCTTGCCCGCGCCTGCATAGAGGGCGGCGCGGGCCGCGAGAATTGGCGCTCCGCACATGCCCGTATCGCCTCCGACCACCGCGAGACTGCCGAACGTGCCCTTGTTTGTCGCGAAATCGCGTGGCGGCAGGAAGGGCGCAAAAAGGGCTGGCGCGTTGAGTTGCACCTGGGTCCGGCCGGTGTCGTCGAGCCCAATGGGCGCGACGGTGACGGACCCGGCCAGGTCGCGCCCGGACGTCATGTACAGGCCGGGCTTCGCGCCGATGAAGGTGACGGTGTGCGTCGCCCGCACTGCCGCCCCATTGCCGACGACATTCCCGGTATCGCTGTCGAGCCCGCTGGGAACATCTAGCGCGAGCACACGGCCTTGTCCGCGGGCGCGCTCCGAGAGCTGTTGCGCAAGCGTTGCGAATACGCCATCGAGCGGTCGCGCGAGTCCGATGCCGAACATGCCGTCGACGAGCCAGCCGTAAGCGTCGAACGACGCTGGCGGCGTCGCGGAAACCGGTACGCCAGCCACGCGTGCGGCGGCGAGGGCCCAGCGGGCGTCGTCCGGTTTGACCTCGACGGGCATGCAGACTTCCACGGCGACGCCGGCGCGGCGCAATTCAGTCGCGACGACGAGGGCGTCGCCGCCGTTATTGCCTGGGCCCGCGACGAGCCACACCGGGTGATCCGCGGAGACGGAGCCGTCGTGTCCGATCTGATCGAGTAGAAAGCGCGCGGCGGCCGCGCCTGCACGGGCCATTAGCGCGTGCTCGGGTAACGTGGCGGCCGCTTCCTGTTCAAGCGCGCGCAACCCGGCCACGCTCAGGAGCGGCAGCGGACGGTCGTGCGGATTGACGAGGGCGGGTGCCTCGGACGAGGCGGACGAGGCGGACTGCATGGCATCGGTCATGGCGGCAGCAGGACAGAGACAGGCGAAAGCGAAATGGCGTCGAGTCGATCACGGCGCGGTGGCGCAATGCTCACCGGGCGCGCGGACGGAAAAGACCATCGACGACATGGACACGGCTGACGGTCGGCGCAGCGGAATCGAGTCAATCGACGCAAGGATAACCGTCGACTACCCTGATCGTCCCCACCAGCGCCGCCGATGCCACAGCGCGTCGCAAGGTACCGCCCGGACGGGCCGCGCGATACTAATCCCGGAACCGCTCCGGCCGCATCGCGGCGAGCGTATCGGGCGGGACGTCCGGCGTGGCTCCGGCGATGAGATCAGAGATTACTTTAGCAGACCCGCACGCGAGGCCCCAACCAGCGGGGCCATGGCCGGCATTGACGAAGAGCCGCGGATGGAGCGCATTGCCCACCACCGGCAGGCCATCCGGCGACAGCAGCTTCAGGCCTTCCCAAGGCAACGCCGCCGATATTTTCGCCGCGCCCGGAATCCAGTCGTGGGTGGCCTGGCCGAGCAGCGCGAGGGCTTCTTTCGTCAGCGGCTCGCCGAGCGGCTTGTCGGTCTGGCTCGCAGGTTGCAGTACGGCGCCGCCGGCGATCCGCAAGCGGTGATTCATGCGCGTGATCGTAATCCGTTTGACGGCGTCGATCACCGTCATATGCGGCACACATTCTTCATGAGCGACCGGCGCTGCGAGCGTATGCAGCCGCAGCGGGTGCAGCGGCAAACGCAGGCCAAGCTTCTCCAGCAGTGGCAAGGTGCCGACGCCAGCGGCCACGACGATCGCATCGGCAGCGATCACGTCGACTTCGCGAGAACGCATCGGTTCGCCGGCGTGCGGTGTCAGTTCGACGGCAGCCCGCTGGTTGTCGACCCGGATCGCGGCCACTTCGCGGCCGTTCAGGAACGTGACGCCACCTTCTTCGTCCAGCAACTGCTTCACGAGCTTCGCGAACAGCGGGCAATTGGCCGTGCGTTCCGAGTCGAAATAAATGCCGCCGGCGAAATCGGGGTCGGTCGGCACCGAATGCTCGAGCGCGGCGCACTCGGCCGGCGTCAGCACGTGGTGGGGGACTTCGAACTGGCGGAGGAGATCGAGCGCTGGCTGGGTCAGTTCCCACTCGCTGGCCGTCCGGACCACGTGCAGCATGCCGCCACGCTGCTCGAACTCAAGTCCGAAGCGCGTTTCGATATCGGCCATCGCGTCGCGCGCCAGTTCGATCAGCGGGCGCAGCCGCGCGAACTGCTGCCCGAATGCTTCCGGTTCGTGCAGCTTCGCGAGACGTTTGACGAAGTCGCGCGCGCCGGAATTGAAGCCGACCTTGCTGATGACACCGTTTTTCACCGCGCGCCGGTTCTGCATGAAAGTCGGGCCGAACCAGACGTCGAGCGGGGTGGGCAGCACGGTGCCCCCATGGCCGTAGGTCGCGCCCTGCGCGACAGTCGCGTGTCGCTCGACGACGCATACCCGATGCCCGGCCGCGCGCAGTTGATAAGCAGTAGCGACGCCGACTATCCCGCCGCCGATGACAATGACATCCATGATTGATTCGATTTGCCGGCGGGACGCTTACTATCCTGCGTTCCCCGTCAGCGTGGCATGCGGCGCAACGCAGCCGTGCTGCAGCGCCGATCTGGTGAAAGGGCGAATGATAGCAGTCAAACGGGACGAACCGCCACGCCGCCGCACGTTGCCGGGCCGTGCCGGAGCCCGCCTTCGGGGCGGCCGCCGTGCTAGCCGTCATGCCACATCAGCCAGGTCTGACGGGCCTTCCCGGGTTATAATCTGCGACTTCCTTTCGCCTCTCGTCGCCCGCACGCGCGACTCATCGACGCAATTGAGCGACGCAATTGAGACGCAACTGACCGACGCAACGTCAAGTCCATGGCCCACTTCTCGTGTTTCCCCGGCGCTTCGGCCCTTTCCGATTTCCGTCAAACCCGCCTGCTGGATACGCTCACCCGTATCGACGCCAACATCATCGGCGTGCGCGGGCAATACCTGCACTTCGTCAACGCCACAACGCCGCTTTCCGCTGACGACAGCGCGAAGATCGAAGCGCTGATGCACTACGGCGAGCCGTTCGATGAAGCGAAAGAGCGTGGCACGGCGGAAACCTTCCTCGTGGTCCCGCGCTTTGGCACGGTGTCGCCGTGGGCGAGCAAGGCGACCGACATCGCGCATCACTGCGGCCTTACACACCTGCGCCGGATCGAGCGCGGCGTCGAGTACACCGTGATCCTGAAGTCAGGGCTGCTGGGTGGAAAGAAAGCGCTGTCCGACGAAGCACGCGCAGCCGTTGCGGACGCGCTGCACGATCGCATGACCGAAAGCGTCGCGCCGTCGCGCGATCACGCCATGCACCTGTTCGACGAACTGCCGGCGAGGCCGCTGCAAACCGTCGACGTGCTGGCGAACGGCCGCGCCGCGCTGGAAGCCGCGAACACGGAACTGGGCCTGGCGCTCGCCGACGACGAAATCGACTACCTCGTCGACGCCTTCACGAAGCTCGGCCGCAACCCAACCGACGTCGAACTGATGATGTTCGCGCAGGCGAACAGCGAGCACTGCCGCCACAAGATTTTCAACGCGCAATGGACGATCGATGGCGAAGAGCAGGATATTTCGCTCTTCAACATGATCCGCAATACCGAGAAGATCAGCCCGCAAGGCACGATCGTCGCGTATTCGGACAACTCGTCGATCATGGTGGGCGGGGTGGCCGAGCGCTGGTTCCCGCGCAAGCCCACGAAGGAAGGCGAACTGCCTGAGCACTACGGTCGCCATACCGAGCTCACGCATACGCTGATGAAGGTGGAAACGCATAACCACCCGACCGCGATCTCGCCGTTCCCGGGTGCTGCGACGGGTGCCGGTGGCGAAATTCGCGACGAAGGCGCGACCGGCCGTGGTGCGCGTCCGAAGGCGGGTCTCACGGGTTTCACCGTGTCGAACCTCGATCTGCCGGATGCCCGCGAAGCGTGGGAAAACGATCGCGACGCCGCACAGCCGGTCGCCCATCGCAATAGCGCCGAACAGCACGCGACGTACGGCCGCCCGGACCGCATCGCGTCGCCGCTGCAGATCATGATCGACGGCCCGCTCGGCGGCGCCGCGTTCAACAACGAATTCGGCCGGCCGAATCTCGGCGGCTATTTCCGCGTCTACGAACAGAACGTGGCAGGCCGCGTGCGTGGCTATCACAAGCCGATCATGATCGCGGGCGGCATCGGCAATATCGCCGACCAGCATACCCACAAGCACGATCTGCCCGAAGGGTCGCTGCTGATCCAGATCGGCGGCCCGGGCATGCGGATCGGAATGGGCGGTGGCGCAGCCAGCTCGATGGCGACCGGCACGAACACCGCTGAACTCGACTTCGATTCGGTGCAGCGCGGCAACCCGGAAATCGAACGGCGCGCGCAGGAAGTCATCAATGGCTGCTGGCAGCTGGGCGAGAAGAACCCCATCCTGAGCATTCACGACGTCGGCGCGGGCGGACTGTCGAACGCGTTCCCGGAACTCGTCGACGGCGCGGACAAGGGTGCGCGCTTCGAATTGCGCGAGATCCAGCTGGAAGAGAGCGGTCTGTCGCCGCGCGAAATCTGGTCGAACGAGGCGCAGGAGCGCTACGTGCTGGCCATTGCGCCCGCCGATCTCGATGAGTTCGCGGCGATCTGCGAGCGCGAGCGTTGCCCGTTCGCCGTCATTGGCGTGGCGACTGCCGAACGTCAACTGAAGCTGATCGATGCCGGCGAACGCGACGCGAATGCCCACCAGCCGGTCGACATGCCGATGGAAGTCCTGCTCGGCAAGCCGCCGCGCATGCATCGCGATGTCAGGCGCGAGCCGGTGAACCTGCAGCCGGTCGACGTGACCGGCCTGAACCTGTCGGAACTGGCTGTGAGCGTGCTGCGTCACCCGACGGTGGCGAGCAAGTCGTTCCTGATCACGATCGGCGACCGCTCGGTGGGCAGCACGAGCGTGCGTGACCAGATGGTCGGCCCGTGGCAGGTGCCGGTCGCAGACTGCGCGATCACGGCGGCGGACTACGCGGGCTTCCGTGGCGAAGCGATGACGATGGCCGAACGCACGCCGCTCGCCGTGATCAACGCGCCCGCGTCGGGCCGCATGGCGGTCGGCGAGGCGGTGACGAACATCGCTGCGGCACCGATCGCCTCGCTGGACAAGCTCAAGCTGTCGGCCAACTGGATGGCCGCATGCGGCAGCCCCGGCGAAGACGCGGCGCTCTACGACACCGTGAAGGCGATCGGCATGGAGCTGTGCCCGGCGTTGGGCATCGGCATCCCGGTCGGCAAGGATTCGCTGTCGATGCGCACGAAGTGGGAAGACCGCGGCGTCGCGAAGGAAGTGGTCGCCCCCGTGTCGCTGATCATCTCGGCATTCGCGCCGGTCGAGGACGTGCGTCGCCATCTGACGCCGCAACTGCGCCGTGCCGACGAAGTGGGCGACACCGTCCTGATCGCGATCGACCTTGGCCGCGGCAAGCATCGTCTCGGCGCGAGCATTCTCGCGCAGGTGACGCAGCAGGTCGGCGATTCGGTGCCCGACGTCGACGATCCGGAAGACCTGAAGCGCTTCTTCGCCGCGATTCAGGAACTGAACGGCCAGGACCGGCTGCTTGCGTACCATGACCGCTCGGATGGCGGCCTGTGGGCGACGGTCTGCGAAATGGCGTTTGCGGGGCACGTAGGCGTGTCGCTGAATGTCGACATCCTGACGCTCGATCCGGATCACGAATTCGATTACGGCGACGCGAAAGACTGGGCGAAGCAGACGAGCGGCCGTCGCGACGACCGCACGATTCGCGCGCTCTTCTCGGAAGAACTCGGCGCAGTGATCCAGGTGCGCACGTCGGATCGCGATGCGGTATTGGCCGCGTTGCGCGAACACGGTTTGTCGGCGTGCTCGCACGTGATCGGCAAGCCGAACGAGCGCGACGCGCTCGAAGTGTGGCGCGATGCGAAGAAGATCTACGAAGCGCCGCGCACCGAACTGCATCGTGCGTGGGACGAAGTCAGCTGGCGGATTGCGCGTCTGCGTGACAACCCCGCGTGCGCCGATGCTGAACACGACATGCTGCTCGACGCGTCGGATCCTGGCATCACGCCGCATCTGGGCTTCGATCCCGCCGAAGATGTCGCTGCGCCGTTCATCGCGAAGGGTGCCCGTCCACGTGTCGCGGTCCTGCGCGAGCAGGGCGTGAACTCACACCTCGAAACGGCCTACGCATTCGATCGCGCCGGTTTCGATGCGCACGACGTGCACATGAGCGACCTGCTCTCCGGCCGCGCCACGCTGGCCGATTTCGCGGGTGCGGTGGCCTGCGGCGGCTTCTCGTACGGCGACGTGCTCGGCGCTGGCGAAGGTTGGGCGAAGACGATCCGCTTCAATCCGCAGCTCGCCGACATGTTCGCTACGTTCTTCGGTCGCGCGGACACGTTTGCACTCGGTATCTGTAATGGCTGCCAGATGATGAGCAGCCTCGCGTCGATGATTCCGGGCGCGGATGCATGGCCGAAGTTCACGCGCAACAAGTCGGAGAAATTCGAGGCGCGCTTCTCGCTGGTCGAAGTGCAGGCGTCGCCGTCAATCTTCTTCACCGGCATGGAAGGCTCGCGGATTCCGGTGGCTGTTGCGCACGGCGAAGGTTTCGCGGACTTTTCGCAGCAGGGTGACGCATCGCGCGTGGCGGTGTCGATGCGCTATGTCGATCACCGTGGCGGGGCGACCGAACAGTATCCGTTCAACCCGAACGGTTCGCCGCAAGGCATCACTTCGGTGACGACACCTGACGGCCGCTTCACCGTGCTGATGCCGCATACCGAGCGCGTGCATCGCACGGTGACGATGAGCTGGCATCCGGAGGGCTGGGGCGAAGCAAGCCCGTGGATGCGTGTGTTCCAGAACGCACGCCGCTGGCTCGGCTAGGCGGACGAAGACGGGCGCGCCGAAAGGTGCGCCAAGCCCCTGGTCTTGAACCTGAAAACGACAATGCCGCCCGAGGGCGGCATTGTCGTTTCTGAAGCTGGAAAACCAACGGGAGCCCCCGTATGGGAGCCTCGTCCGGCAGCCCCGCAGGGCCGCCAACGCGACTTACTGGATCTTCGCGTTCTTGCGCAGGCCTTCTTCGAACGCCTGCAGCCTTTCCTGCTGGATCTGCTGCACGATCTGCGGCTTCACCTGCTCGAGCGGCGGCGGCGTGATCGCGCGGGTGTCGTCGAGACGGATGATGTGCCAGCCGAACTGCGTGTGTACCGGCGTATCGGTCATCTCGCCTTTCTTCAGCTTCGTGGCTGCGTCGGCGAATTCCGGCACATAGGCCTTCGGGTCCGACCAGTCGAGGTCGCCGCCGTTCTTGCCCGATCCCGGATCCTTGGAGAATTGCTTCGCGAGGTCTTCGAAGCTTGCGCCTGCCTTGATCTTCGCGATCAGGTCTTTGGCCTGCTGCTCGTTGTCGACGAGGATGTGGTGCAGGTGATATTCCTGACCGCCCGCGCCTTTCACGAGGTCGTCATAGCGTGCCTTGACATCGGCGTCGGTCGGCGCGTTGTTCTTGACGAAGTCTTCGATCAGCGCGCGCAGCACGACGGTCTGTTGCGCGACGGCGATCTGCGCCTTCACGTCAGGACGCGTCGGAAGACCGCGGCGGGCCGCTTCCTGCATCAGGATTTCACGGTTGACCAGTTCTTCGCGAACGGCCATCTGCAGTTGCGGCGTGTCCTGCTGGCCCTGATGGACGAGCTGCTCGACCAACGCATCGGCGCGTGCTTTCGGAATCGGCGTGCCGTTCACGACGGCGATGTTCTGCGCAAACGCAGGCGCTGCCGCGAACGCAGCCAGCAATACCCATGAGCGGGTGTTCTTCAAGGTCATCGGAAGTTTCCTAACGGGACAACAAATCGAATTCTTCTGGCGTGTAAGCCGTGATTGCGAGTGCGTGGATGCCGCGCTGCATGCCATCGGCCAGCGCATCATACACCATGCGGTGCCTTGCTACGCGGGCCTTGCCGGCGAATGCCGCGGCGACGATCGTGACACTGAAATGACCGCCGGCTGCGGCACCCGCATGGCCAGCGTGCTGCGCGCTGTCATCGCGCACATCGATTGAAACGACCGGCGCGAGTGCGGCGGCGAGGCGCGCCTCGATCAGCGCGGCGCGCTCGGCTGTGGTGGCGTTGAGGAAGACGTCGTGGCTCACGGTCACTCCTCCTTCATGTATTTGGCGAGCCACAGGCTCTGACCGACGATGAACACCACAAGGCAGCCAGTCGCGCCAAACAGCTTGAAGTTGACCCACGCATCGGTGGAGAAGTGATAGGCGACGAACAGGTTGACGATGCCGAGCAGCACGAAAAACGCCGCCCACACGATATTCAGCTGTGCCCACACGCGATGCGGCAGCGTGATCTGCTTGCCCATCATCGCTTCGATCAGGTTCTTGCTGAACGCCATCTGCGACACGATCAGCGCGACCGAAAACGCCCAGTAAAGCACGGTCGGCTTCCACTTGATGAAGGTGTCGTTATGCAGCACGAGCGTCGCGCCGCCGAACACCGTGACGACGCCGAGGCTCACCCACAGCATCGGATCGACCTTGCGATGCCGGAATGCGACGAAGGCGATCTGCACGAGCGTGGCGACGATGGCGACGGCCGTCGCCGTAAAAATGCCCCAGATCTTGAACGCGACAAAGAACAGGATGATCGGGAACAGGTCGAACAGGAATTTCATTATCGGGTCGGCAATCGGGGAGAGTGAAACGCTCAATAAGGGCTCAACGAAGGGCGCGCGGGCGGCCGTTGTCCGTACCCGCTATGGTCGGTCCGCCAGCGGCCGCGAGGCGTCCGGACGGCAATGCCGTTCAGCAGCCCGGGCGCGGCGCCGCAGTACAGAAGGGGCCCGCCCGTCTGGAGCGCCGCCGCGACCGGCGTCTGTTACTTGGGGTCGAATTGTAACGCAGCCGAATTGATACAGTACCGAAGACCGGTCGGAGCCGGACCGTCCTCGAATACGTGGCCGAGGTGCGCGCCGCAGTTCTTGCACTGCACCTCGATACGCAGCATGCCGTGCGAGCGGTCGGTCTTCTCGGCGATCACCTCGCCGTTGATCGGCTTGAAGTAGCTCGGCCAGCCGCAGCCGGCGTCGAACTTCGTGTCCGATTCGAAGAGCGGCGTGCCGCAACAGACGCAGTCGTACACGCCCCGCTCGAAGTGGTCCCAGTAGCGGCCGGTGAACGGGCGCTCGGTGGCGGCGTGGCGCGTCACCTGGTATTCGGTCTCGGAAAGCTGCTTGCGCCATTCGGCGTCGTCTTTCTGCACGGGGGGCAAGTCGGTCTTGAGATCGTCTGGATTCATGGTCAGGGTCCTGTCGATAGGAGGGGGCGGGCCGGTCGCTCACGGAGTCTGTCGGGGCGGCCGGCTCAGGGCATCGGGATCCAGGCGGGCTTCACGACGAGCAACTGACTTCGAGCGAACTCGCCCAGTCGGGCGGTAGCGCCGCATACGCTTCGTGCTCGGGTTGCTCGTCGAACGGACGGCGCAGCACCGCCGCCAGCCGTTCGACTTCGGAGAAGTCCTTTTCCTTCGCCTTACGGATCGCGGTTTCCGCAAGGTGATTGCGAAGTACGAATTTGGGGTTCACCCGGTTCATTGCAATGGCCCGCGCGGTGTCATCGCGTGTTTCTTCGGACAGCCTCGCGCGGTAGTCGTTCACCCAGGTGTCGAACGCGGCGCGGTCGAGGAACAGGTCGCGCACCGGCGCATCCTGGCTCGCATCGAGCTTCGAAACCCGCGCCAGATTGCGGAACGTCAGCGTGAAGTCCGCACGGTTCGCGTGCATGATTTCGAACAGCCGGTTGGCGAGCTGATCGTCGCCGGGACGTTCGGTTTCGAGACCGAGCTTGTCGCGCATCCGCCGTTCGAGCGCGGGTGCAAAGCGGCCTTTGAATCCCTCGAGCACGCGTTGCGCATCTTCCACCGCGCGTTCGCCGCGCACGCTGTCTTCGTGCTGCTGGCCGAGGAGGGGCAGGAGGCCTTGTGCCAGACAGAAGAGGTTCCAGTAGCCAATCTGCGGCTGCATCCGGTACGCGTAGCGGCCCTGTGTATCGGAGTGGTTGCAGATGTAGTTCGCATCGAACGCATCCATGAAACCGAACGGACCGTAGTCGATCGTGAGGCCGAGGATCGACATGTTGTCGGTGTTCATCACGCCGTGGCAGAAGCCGACCGCCTGCCATTGGGCGAGCAGGTCCGCCGTCGACAGCACCGCTTCGTTCAGCAGCGCCAGATACGGATCGTCGGCCTGCCTGACGGCGGGATAGAAACGCTCGATCACGTGATCCGCCAGCGAACGCAATGCGTCGACGCGATCGTTCGAATAGAAGTGCTCGAAGTGCCCAAAGCGCACGAAGCTCGGCGCGACGCGCGTCACCACGGCCGCCGTTTCCAGTTCTTCGCGGCGCACCGGCTGGTCGGAGCCGATCACGCAAAGCGCGCGCGTCGTCGGAATGCCGAGGTGGTGCATCGCTTCCGAACACAGGAATTCGCGGATCGACGAACGCAACACAGCGCGGCCGTCGCCCATGCGCGAATACGGCGTCCGGCCGCTGCCCTTGAGTTGCAGTTCATAGCGCGTGCCTTCGTGTTCGACTTCGCCAAGCCCGAGCGCGCGGCCATCGCCCAGTTGCCCCGCCCACACACCAAACTGGTGCCCCGAATAGACCGATGCATAAGGCAAGGCCTGTGCGGGCCAGTCGCGGGTGGTGTTGCCGGAGAAATACTCGGCGAAGCCTGGATCCTGGGCAAGTGCCGCATCGAAGCCGAGCAGGGCGGCCGTTTCGGCGGAGAAGCCCACGACGTACGGGGCCGCTAGAGGCGCCGCCGGCAGACGCGTCATGAAGGCGGTGCCGAGCTGGGCAAACGCGCCTTCGCGCTGGCTTCCAATCGAGCCGGCCAGGGCCGACATCGGCTCTGACAGGCCGGAGTTGCTTGGGGAAAACGACATATTGAGGGCCTCACGTTTAGCCGATATTGTAAGTCCGCGCCCACGGGCCTGCTGGCCGGCTTCCTGCTTCACCCTGACATGGGTGGGGCGGCCATCCGGCAACCGTGCGAGAGGCGCCCGACCTGAAGGCTTACACGTGACTGGGCGAGGAGACAAAAACATGACAACGCCGCTGCTGGGACAGATGATGGATGTGCCGCTCACCGTGTCCTCGCTGATCGCGCATGCCGCGCGGCACTTCGGCAGTACGGAGATCGTGTCGCGCCGGATCGAGGGCGACTTGCATCGCTACACGTATCGCGATTGCGAGACGCGTGCGAAGCGGCTGGCACAGGCGCTGACTGGCCTTGGCGTGCAGCCGGGCGAGCGGATCGGCACGCTCGCATGGAATGGTTACCGGCATCTCGAAGTCTATTACGGCACGACGGGCTTCGGCGCCGTCTGCCATACGATCAACCCGCGGCTCTTCCCCGACCAGATCGCGTGGATCATCAACGACGCGCAGGACAGCTACGTCATGTTCGACACGACGTTCGCGCCGCTCGTCGATTGTCTTGCGCCGCGCTGCCCGAATGTGCGCGGCTGGATCGCGCTCGCCGATGAGGCGCATCTGCCGCACCTGCCGATGCCGACGTCAACGGCGCTCATCAGCTACGAGACGCTGCTCGAACCGCATGACGGCGCTTTCGACTGGCCGCCGATCGACGAACGCCAGGCGTCCTACCTCTGCTACACATCAGGCACGACCGGCAATCCGAAGGGCGCGCTGTATTCGCATCGCTCGACGGTGCTGCACGCGTACGGCGCCTCGCTGCCGGATGCGATGTGTCTGTCGGCGCGCGATTCGGTGTTGCCGGTGGTGCCGATGTTTCATGTGAACGCCTGGGGCATTCCGCACGCGGCGCCGTTGACGGGCGCGAAACTGGTCTTTCCCGGCAAGGATCTCGACGGCAAGTCGCTTTTCGAGCTGATGGAGGCCGAAGGCGTCACGTACTCGGCCGGTGTGCCGACCGTCTGGCTGGGCCTGCTCAACTACATGAAGGAAGCGGGCGTACGGTTTTCGACGCTGCAGCGCACGGTGATCGGCGGTTCCGCGTGTCCGCCTGCGATGCTGCGCACGTTCGAGGACGACTACGGCGTCGAGGTCATCCACGCGTGGGGCATGACCGAGATGTCACCGCTTGGCACGCTCGCGAAACTGACATGGGAGCAATCGCAGCGGCCGCCCGACGAGCAGCGCAAGCTGCGCGAAAAGCAGGGGCACGTGATGTACGGCGTCGACATGAAAATCGTCGGTGATGATGGCCGGGATCTTCCATGGGACGGTGTGGCTTTCGGCGACCTGCATGTGCGCGGCCCGTGGGTGATCAAGCGTTATTTCCAGAAAGATGACTCACCGCTCGTCGACGGCTGGTTCCCGACCGGCGACGTGGCAACCATCGACCCGGACGGTTTCCTGCACATCACCGACCGCAGCAAGGACGTCATCAAGTCCGGCGGCGAGTGGATCAGTTCGATCGATCTCGAGAACGTCGCGATCGCGCATCCGGCCGTCGCGGAGGCCGCCTGCATCGCCTGCGCACATCCGAAGTGGACTGAGCGGCCGCTCCTCGTCATCGTCAAACGGCCGGGCGCTGACGTGACGCGCGAGGAACTGCGCGCGTTCTACGAGGGCAAGGTCGCGAAGTGGTGGATTCCGGACGACGTCGTATTCGTCGACGAACTGCCGCATACGGCCACCGGCAAGCTGCAAAAGCTCAAGCTCCGCGAGATGTTCCGCGAACACGTGCTGCCATCTGCGCTCGATATCGCAGACTGCCCGTTCAAGGTGCCGTCCTGAGCGGCCGATAACTCCCGGGCCCCTCCGGGCAAACCCCGTATCGAATAAGCACACAATTAATTGAACGATCGTGCTTTTTTGTGTATTCTGCCTTCTGGTCCTGGAATGTTTGGACAATGCGTCGGACAATGAACCGACGGGCACATCTTGCGCAGCCAGGCGCATGGAGGCAGGCACATGGCAGTGGACTACACGACACGTGACGGCGTTGCCGTCATTACGCTCAACAATCCGCCGGTCAACGGGCTCGGTCTGTCGACGCGGGCGGGCATCGTCGAAGGGCTCGAACGCGCGCAGAACGATCCGTCGGTGACGGCCATCGTGCTGACGGGCGCCGGCAAGGCTTTTTCCGGCGGCGCGGACATCACCGAATTCAACACGCCCAAAGCGACCCAGGAGCCGACGCTCGGGACGGTCATCAAGGCCGTCGAAGGCAGCGCGAAGCCGGTCGTCGCGGCGATCCACAGCGTCGCAATGGGCGGCGGGCTGGAACTCGCGCTGGGCACGCACTACCGGCTGGCCGCGCCGGGCGCGCAGATCGCGCTGCCCGAAGTGAAGCTCTGCATTCTGCCGGGCGCGGGCGGCACGCAGCGTCTGCCGCGCGCGATCGGTCTCGAAGCCGCGCTCAACATGATCGTGTCGGGTACGCCCGTCATGTCGGAGAAGCTGGCGGGCACGGGGCTTTTCGACGAGGTCGTCGAAGGCGATCTGCTCGGAGCCGCGCTGGCGTTTGCACGCAAGGTCGGCGCGAAACCGGGCCCGCATCCGCGTGTGCGCGATCGCAAGATCGAACATCCGAACGCTGAAGGCTTTATCCAGTTTGCGCGCAACACCGTGGCAGGCATCGCGAAGAATTTCCCGGCGCCGCACAAGTGCATCGACGCCGTTGAAGCCGGTGCAAAGAACGGTTTCGACAAGGGTCTTGCGTTCGAGCGCGAATGCTTCATGGCACTCGTGCAGACGCCGGAAAGCCGCGCGCTGCGTCATGCGTTCTTCGGCGAGCGTGCCGCGAGCAAGATTCCCGATGTGCCGTCGGACACGGTCGCCCGCGAGATCGGACAGGTCGCCGTGATCGGTGCTGGCACGATGGGCGGCGGTATCGCGATGAACTTCGTCAACGCGGGCCTGCCGGTCACGCTGCTTGAAACGAAACAGGACGCGCTCGATCGCGGCGTCGCGACGATCCGCAAGAATTACGAGGGGAGCGTCAAGAAAGGCAAGCTCACCGCCGAAGCGCTGGAGCAGCGCATGGCGTTGATCACGCCGACGCTCTCGTACGATGACCTGAAAAGCGCCGACCTCATCGTCGAAGCCGTATTCGAAGAACTCGGCGTGAAAGAGCAGGTGTTCAAACGCCTCGACGAAGTGGCGAAACCTGGCGCGATCCTCGCATCGAATACGTCGACGCTCGATCTGGACAGGATCGCCGCATTCACGAAGCGACCGCAGGACGTAGTCGGTATGCACTTCTTCAGCCCGGCCAACGTGATGAAGCTGCTCGAAGTCGTGCGCGGCAGGCAGACGGCGAAAGACGTGCTCGCCACGGTCATGAAGATCGCGAAGAAGATCAAAAAGACCGCCGTGGTGTCGGGCGTCTGCGACGGCTTTATCGGCAACCGGATGATCGAGCAGTACGTCCGTCAGGCGCTCTTCATGCTCGAGGAAGGCGCGTTGCCCGCACAGGTCGACCGTGCGATCGAGAAGTTCGGCTTCGCGATGGGCCCGTTCCGCATGAGCGACCTCGCCGGCAACGATATCGGCTGGGCGATCCGGAAGCGGCGCTATCAGGAGCACCCTGGCATGCACTACTCGAAGATCGCCGACCGTCTGTGCGAGACGGGGCGCTTCGGCCAGAAGACGGGCGGCGGCTGGTACGACTACAAGGCTGGCGACCGCGCGGCGCATCCGTCGCAACTCGTCGACGAGATGATCGTCGCGTACTCGAAGGAAACGGGTGCCGAACGCCGCAAGATCAGCGACGACGAAATCGTCGAGCGTCTGGTGTTCTCGCTCGTCAACGAAGGCGCGAAGATTCTCGAGGAAGGCATTGCGTCGAAGGCGTCGGATATCGACATGGTCTATCTGACGGGCTATGGCTTCCCGCTGTGGCGCGGTGGTCCGATGCTGTATGCGGACACCGTCGGCCTCTACAACGTCGAGCGGGCCATTCGCCGCTACGCGGCGCAGCCGAACGGCGACGCCTGGCAGATCGCGCCGGGCATCGTCGAGCTGGCGGCGCAGGGCCGCGGCTTCAACAGCTGAGTGAAGCGGTAAATGAGGCAGTACACGAAGCGGTAGACAAGGAGAGCGGGATGAAAGGCACCGATGAGGTCCTGCTGGCGGTCGATGTGCAGAACGATTTCATGCCCGGCGGCGCACTGGCCGTCGCGCGTGGAGACGAGGTCGTGCCGGTGATCAACCGGCTCGCGCGCGCGTTCAGTCATGTCGTGCTGACGCAGGACTGGCATCCGGCCTCACACATCTCGTTCGCCGCAAATCACGCGGGCCGCAGCCCGTTCGAGATGATGACGCTGCCGTACGGCGAACAGGTGTTGTGGCCGACCCACTGTGTGCAGAACACAGCGGGCGCGGCGCTGCATCGTGACCTCGACATACCGCATGCGCGGCTCGTCATCCGCAAGGGCCATCACGCCGACGTCGACAGCTATTCGGCTTTTCTCGAAGCGGATCGCAGGACGCCGACCGGCCTCACTGGCTATCTGCGCGACGTCGGCGTGAAACGCGTCTGGTGCTGCGGCCTCGCGACGGACTATTGCGTCGCGTGGTCCGCACTCGATGCACGCGCCGCAGGCTTTGACGTCGCGCTGATCGAAGACGCATCCCGCGCGATCGATCTCAACGGTTCGCTCGACGCCGCCTGGCGGCAACTGCACGCGGCGGGTGTCGCGCGCGTGCAGGCCGCCGACGTGCTGGCAAAGATCTGACGCAGATCGGCGCCAGCCTCGGGCGCGGCGAACCACCACCCATACTGGAAGCAGGAGAGATGCATGACTGACGCCGTAATCGTATCGACCGCCCGCACGGGTCTTGCCAAATCGTGGCGCGGCGCCTTCAACATGACACACGGCGCGACGCTCGGCGGCCACGTGACGCAGGCCGCGGTCGCGCGCGCCAACATCGACCCGGCGCGCGTCGAAGACGTGATCATGGGCTGCGCGAATCCCGAAGGCGCGACAGGTGCCAACATCGCGCGGCAGATCGTATTGCGCGCGGGCTTGCCGGTCAGCGTGCCGGGGATGACCGTCAACCGCTTCTGCTCGTCGGGGCTGCAGACGATTGCGCTGGCAGCGCAGCGCGTGATTGCCGGCGAGGGCGACGTGTTCGTCGCGGGCGGCGTCGAATCGATCTCATGCGTGCAGAACGAAATGAACCGCCACATGCTGGCCGAAGGGTGGCTCAGCCAGAACAAGCCGGAAATCTACTGGTCGATGCTGCAGACCGCCGAGAACGTCGCCAAACGCTATTCGATCTCGAAGGAGCGTCAGGACGAATACGGCGTGCAGTCGCAGCAGCGCGCTGCTGCCGCGCTCGAAGCGGGCCGCTTCAACGACGAAATCGTGCCGATGACAGTGCTTGCCGGCGTCGCAGACAAGGCGAGCGGGCGTCTGTTCACGAAGGAAGTCACGATCGCCGCCGACGAAGGCATTCGCGCCGACACGACGCTCGAAGGCGTAGCGAAGATTCGCACCGCGCTGCCGGGCGGCGTGATTACCGCGGGCAACGCGAGCCAGTTTTCGGACGGCGCATCGGCGTGTGTCGTGATGAACGCGAAGGTCGCCGAGCGTGAAGGGCTGCAACCGCTCGGCATTTTCCGTGGCTTCGCGGTCGCGGGATGCGAGCCTGACGAAATGGGCATCGGTCCCGTGTTCGCCGTGCCGAAGCTCTTGAAGCAGGCGGGTCTGAAGGTCGAGGATATCGATCTGTGGGAACTGAACGAGGCGTTCGCCGTGCAGGTGCTGTATTGCCGCGACAAGCTGGGCATTCCGAACGAACGCCTGAACGTGAGCGGCGGGGCAATTGCGGTCGGTCACCCGTATGGTGTGTCCGGCGCACGACTCACCGGGCATGCGCTCATCGAAGGCAAGCGGCGCGGCGCGAAGCTTGTCGTCGTGACGATGTGCATCGGCGGCGGGCAGGGCGCGGCAGGGTTGTTCGAGGTCGTCTGATCGCGTGACTGCATGATGATGCGGGGGCCGGCGGCGCGGTATTGCGTCGCCGGCCCTTTGGTATTTCAAGCTGCCGCTCACTGGCTGATGCCGCCGAAGTCCGGCAGGGGCAGCGTGCCCTTGTCGGAGAAACGGATGCTGCCGAACGCGCCGCCGGCGAGCCTGCCGTGCACCACGAACGGCACGTCGCCGGCGTTCGCCCGGTTGGCGAGCGCGATCACCTGACGCGCGGCCGAAAACGCGGGCACCGTCATCGGGACGCTGATCAGCGTCTCGCCAAAACGCGGCACGCTGCCGCTCTGGCTGCTGACGCCGCTCGCGAGTGTCTGATTGTTGACTTCGAGTTCGAGCGATACGCCATCGAAGTTGACGGTTGAGTCGTTCGGATTTTGTAGCCGGAGCTTCACGTTGAACCGCAGTTCGAGCCCCTGACTGGCGAGCGGTTCGATGCCGACGACGTTCACGCGGACCTCGTCGCGATCGAACATGCCCGCGCAGCCCGCGAGCATCGCCAGTGAAAACGCCGCCATCAGCAACAGTCGGGCAGACTTCAGCACACGAAGTGATTCCACGAAGGGCTCCTTCTGTGAAAGCCGGTATTGACCCGGCTATTGTACTGGCCTGCCGGACGGTTTCCGGTGCGTTCGCCGCGTGCGCGGCAGCAACGCGATCGACGCTGAGCCTCCTTTTGACGCATTTGCGCAGCCGCCCGCTGTCGTCATGGGTGTGCGGTCACGCGTCGCGCCGTGCTTCGGCGTACATGAATATCGTCGATGAAGCCGTGAGGAAGCTAGACATGCTTGCGGCGGCGGCCGCGTCGGTGGAATGAAGCGGACCTCGTTGAACCGTCAGTGCCGGTGGCGATGATGAATGTCCGGAAAGTGCGGGTGCGTATGAACGATCGTTGCGTGCCGATGCGGATGCGTATGGGGTTCCTGTCCGTCCCACGGGAAATCGTGTTCGTGCCGATGATGTTCGTCGTGACGGTGCCGGTGATTGTGTTCCGTCGGCTCGTGCGTATGCGAATGCTCATGGCGCTCGCGGATATGTAGCCAGACACCCAGCGCCATCAAACCGGCGGCAATCCAGAACAGCAGCGAGGGCATCTCGGGCCACAGGATCAGCGACAGCGTGACGCCGAAGAGCGGCGCCACCGAGAAATACGCGCCCGTGCGCGCCGTGCCCAGATTGCGCAGCGCGACGACAAACAGCACGAGGCTCACGCCGTAGCCTGCGAAGCCGGTCAGCATGGCGGCGGCGATCGCCGGCAGGTGAGGCAGCGTGGCCCCGAGCCTGAGCGCGATGAGCAGATTGACCGGGCCGGCCACGAGGCCCTTCAGGCAGGCGATGGTCATCGCGTCGAGCGTGGAGAGACGGCGCGTCAGGTTGTTGTCGATGGCCCAGCATGCGCATGCTGCCGCCACCAGCAGCGCACCGGCCGGAAAAGCGGCGGCGCCCGGATGCCACGACAACGCAACACCACCCGCGACGATTGCGATCATTCCAAGAAAGATCTGCACATCGACGTTTTCGCGAAAAACGACCCATGCGATCAGTGCGGTGAAGACGCCTTCGAGATTCAGCAGCAATGAGCCCGTGGCGGCTGGCGTGCTGCTCAGGCCGAGCATCAGGAACGCCGGACCCGCGATGCCGCCGGCGGCAATCGCGCCGAGCAGCCAGGGAACGTCGGGCCATTGAATCCGGCTTGCGCGTTGTTTCGCGCTGGTGCTCCGGTTCACGGCGTGCATCCGGCGCAGCGCAATCGTCAGCGCGAGGCCGGCGCCGCTGCCGAGATAAAAGAGGCCCGCGACCATGAACGGCGACAGCGAGCCGAGCAGAAGCTTCGCAAGCGGCGTGGTCGCGCCAAAGAGGGCGGCTGCGAAAAGCGCGGTGAAAGCAGCATGAAAGCGGGTGGGCATAAGGAGAAGCGTCGCGTCGTGCAGTATCTGTGTGCGGAGCATAAACCGCATTCCCTGGCGCCTGTGCGGCCACGCTTTTTTTTGCGTGAATTATTTTTTTTGATTTACGTGAAGGTTTAACTGCCGAAATAGATCGGCTTCATGCCATCGTTCGCGGAGCAGCGACGGTCGCTGCTCCGCCGCGGACGTTTTTTCGACGCCAGAGGCCTCGCTACGTGCCGGTGTCGCCCGGCCAGCAATAACGATCAAGGCAAACGGAGCCGCACCCAGCCGGTTCCCAGACAGCTGAGCGACGAGGTTCAGGTCGGCGAGGTGGGTGCGACGTGGGCCGTCTAGCCGCCATATTCCTGTTTCGCTTCGTCGAGCCGGTTGAGCAATGCCAGCGCCGCCGCCGTCACGTGTTCAGCAGTGAAACCAAAATGCTTCATGATTTCCGCACCCGGCGCGGAAGCCCCGAAATGATCGACGCCGATTATCTTTCCCTCGTCGCCTGCCCAACGCTCCCAACCGAGTGTCGCGGCGGCCTCGACGGTCACCCTTTTCTTGAGCGCCGACGGAAGGATACGTTCGCGGTAGGCTTCATCCTGCGCGGCAAACAGGTTCCACCCCGGCATGCTGACCACGCGTGCGTTCACGCCGTAGCCGGAGAGCTTTTCCTGCGCTTTCATGCACAGGGAGACTTCAGAACCCGAGCCGATCAGGATGACATCCGGCCTGCCTCCCTCAGCCTCGGAAAGAATATAGGCACCCTTGCTCACATCCCCATCGACCGAGCGGCTGCGATCGAGATGGGGAAGATTCTGGCGGCTAAACGCAAACAGCGTCGGCCCGTCATGCTCGATAGCGACCGCCCAGGCTTGCGCTGCTTCCGTCGCATCCGCCGGGCGCAGCACATTGAGCCCGGGAATCGCGCGCAAACCGGCCAGATGTTCGATCGGCTCATGCGTGGGCCCGTCCTCGCCGACGGCCACGCTATCGTGCGTAAAGACGTAAAACACCTTCAGCTTGCTCAGTGCGCCAAGGCGAATCGACGGCTTCATGTAGTCGGAGAAGATGAGGAAGGTCGCGCTGAACGGCAGTATGCCGCCGTGTGCGGCCAATCCGTTGACAGCCGCGCCCATCGCGTGCTCGCGAACGCCGAACGCCAGATTCCGCCCGGCGTATCCCCATATACCGTCGACCGCGCCCTGAATCGCCGGACCACCCGCCTCGGCCGGCTGGAAGTTGCCTTGGCCCTTCAGGGCGGTGTTGGTGGAAGGATTCAGATCCGCCGAGCCGCCCAGCAGATTGGGGATGCGCTTCGCCAGCGCATTCAGGACCTGCCCGCCCGCGGCGCGGGTGGCGAGCGGTTTGTCCTGTGTGCTCCACGTAGGCAGGTCGGCTCGCCAGTCCTCTGGCAACTTGCCGCTGATCATCCGTTCGAGTTCTGCCGCCTCCGCGGGAAATGCCTTTCGATAGCCGGCCAGCCTCGCTTCCCATGTAGCCTGGTGTTCCGCCCCCTTGTCGCCCACCTCGTGAAAGAATCTGACCGCGTCTTCAGGCAGGAAGAATTTTTCCGTGCCGGGCCACCCGAGGGCCTTCTTTGCCGCTGCCAGCTCTTCTTCGCCCAGAGGGCTGCCGTGTGCTTCGAAGCTGTCCTGCTTTGCCGGACTTCCGTATCCGATGTGTGTCCGCACAATGAGCAGGGAGGGGCGGTTTGCCTGCTGCCGGGCTTCTTCGATGGCGCTGGCGACCTCTTCAGTGTCGTTGCCGCGTTCGACATGTCGAATATGCCAGCCGTACGACTCGAACCGCTTGCCGACATCTTCGGTGAACGTGAGGTCTGTGCCGCCCGCGAGCGAGACGTGATTGTGATCGTAGAGAAAAATCAGCTTGCCGAGCTGCAGATGGCCCGCGAGCGAAGCGGCTTCCTGACTGATGCCTTCCATCAGGTCTCCGTCGCCGCAAATGCCGTACGTGTAGTGATCGATGATCGTGTGACCGGGACGGTTGAAGCGGGCCGCGAGCCACGCCTCAGCAATTGCCATGCCGACTGCGTTGCCGAAACCCTGCCCGAGCGGACCGGTTGCGACTTCCACACCGGGCGTATGCCCCCGTTCCGGGTGGCCGGGCGTCTTGCTGCCCCATTGCCGGAAGCGCTTCAGTTCATCGAGCGGCAGGTCGTAGCCGGTGAGGTGCAACAGGCTGTACAGCAGCATCGAGCCGTGACCTGCCGACAGGATGAAACGATCACGGTCAAACCAGGCCGGGTCTTTCGGATTGAACCTGAGGAATTTCGTCCACAGGGTGTACGCCATGGCAGCGGCGCCCATGGGCATGCCGGGGTGTCCGGAGTTGGCATGCTGAACGGCATCGGCAGACAGGAAGCGGATGCTGTTGATGCATAGTTCCTGGATTTCCTGCGTTTCGGAAGTAGTCACGTCACTCTCCTTATGAGCGTTGGGCTGGCCGGCACCATGACATTTGACGACCAACGCAGGCGAGACGCAACCGGCAACTCGATGTTTCGCCAACAGGAGGGACGATACGCCAGCTCCGTCTTCTCCATGAAACGCCTTGACACGGAATTTGCACCGTCATCGATTGCCAGGCGTGGCGCTGAAGGCAAGGGAGCCTGATTCGGCAAGAACGCACATAACTTTTCACGATTCGTTATTTCCTTCTTGCGTGCCGCTCGCCTAGGCTTGAAAGATCGGCGCGTGCGCCCGCCGCCGCCGCACGGAATGTCAGGTCGCAACACGCAATGGAGATGTCCATGACTAAACAACCGGGTCGTACACGCGTCGCGTGGATTGCCGGCGTCGGCGCGAGCGCCGGACTGGGTGCCGCGCTCGCGCGTCGCTTCGCCCGCGAGGGTGTGACCGTCGCCGTGACGGGGCGCTCTCGCGAGCGGCTCGACTCGCTCGTCGAAGAAATCCGCGCTGCCGGCGGCAGTGCCATCGCGTTCCCCGGCGACGTTACCCGCGAAAGCGATCTGGACGCGATCGCGCGGCAGCTCGGGGACGCCGGCGCGCTCGAAGCGGCCATATTCAACGCCGCCGCTATGACGCGCGCGCCGACCCTCGAACTGACCGCCGGGCAGTTCGAAGCGGCGTGGCGCGTGACGACACTCGGCGGCTTCCTGTTCGCCCGGGCGGCGCTACGTCCGCTGCTTGCCACCGGCCGTGGCTCTCTGCTCTTTACGGGCGCAACCGCGTCGCTGCGCGGCCGGCCGCCGTATGCGGCGTTCGCTTCAGCGAAGGCTGGCTTGCGCTCGCTCAGTCAAAGTCTCGCGCGGGAATTCGGTCCGCAGAACATCCATGTCGCACATGTGGTCATCGACGGTGGCATCGACGGTGAGCGTCTGCGCTCGTCCGCGCCACAGCGGGTAGCCGAACGCGGCGAGGAGGGTCTGCTGAATCCCGCCGATATTGCCGACGCGTACTGGCACCTTCACCAGCAGGCGCGCAGCGCGTGGTCACAGGAGATCGATCTGCGGCCGTTCAACGAATCGTTTTAATCGGGGGAGGATGTGAGTATGAGTGACGTCGCACCGATAAGCAGGCATCGATGACGACGACCGAAACCGCATTGAACTACCTCGAATCCACTGGCGGGAAGCCCGTCTCTCACCAATACGATCCGCCTTGCGGGCGATAATATGCAGTCGTCCCGGTCGCGCGATGGAGATCCATTGAGATGTCACGTCAGCTACGCCTTGGCGCTTTCATGCGTCCCACTACCATCCACACCGGCGCGTGGCGCTATCCCGGCGCTTATCCCGACGCCAATTTCAATTTCGCGCATCTGAAACGCTTTGCGCAGACCCTGGAGCGCGGCCGCTTCGATGCCTTCTTCATGGCCGATCACCTTGCGGTGCTCAATATGCCGGTTGATGCGCTCAGGCATAGTCACACGGTGACGTCGTTCGAGCCGCTCACGCTGCTGCCCGCACTCGCCGCGGTCACCGAGCGGCTCGGCCTGATCGCAACAGCCTCTACGACGTTCGACGCGCCGTATCACGTGGCCCGGCGTTTTGCGTCGCTCGATCACATCAGCGGCGGCCGCGCCGGCTGGAATCTGGTCACCACGTCGAATCCCGATGCCGCGCTCAATTTCGGCCTCGACGAGCATGTCGAGCACGACGAGCGCTACCGGCGCGCGCGCGAATTCTTCGACGTCGTGACAGGCCTGTGGGACAGTTGGGCCGACGACGCGTTTATCCGCGACACCGAAACCGGCACGTTCTTCGATCCCGGCAAGCTGCATGTGCTGAACTACAGGAGCGAGCATTTTTCGGTGCGCGGTCCGCTGAATATCGCACGGCCGGTGCAGGGCTGGCCGGTGATCGTACAGGCGGGATCGTCGGAAGCCGGCCGTCAGATCGCCGCCGAAACCGCCGAGGTGGTGTTCACTGCGCAAAGCAACCTTGCCGACGGCAAGCGTTTCTATGCCGATCTGAAGAGCCGCATGGAAAAGCTCGGCCGCTCCCGCGATCATCTGAAGGTGCTTCCGGCCGCGTTCGTCGTGGTTGGCGACACGCTGGAAGAGGCCCAGGAAACGCGTGCGCGGCTCGATACTTTCGTGCACTACGAGAGCGGCATCGCCTCGCTGTCGATTGCTTTGGGGCATGACGTGTCCGGCTTCGATCCCGACGCTCAGCTGCCCGAGATACCTGAAACCAATGCGAGCCGCACGGCGCGGCAACGCATCGTCGAATGGGCGCAACGCGATGGTCTGACGATTCGTCAGCTCGCGCAGCGCGTCGGCGGATATTCAGGCCTGGAGATGGTGGGCACGGCGGCCATGATCGCCGATCAGATGGAAGCGTGGCTGGAGGAAGAGGGCTCGGACGGTTTCAATGTGATGTTTTCGCATTTGCCGGCTGGCCTCGACGACTTCGTCGATAAGGTCGTTCCAGAGCTGCAGAAGCGTGGCATTTTCCGCCGCGAATACGAAGGCGTGACATTGCGAGAGAACCTTGGTTTGCCAAGGCCCGCAAACCGCTTCTTCGATACCGGGACGTAAGCATTCGCGACGTTCGGCGTATGCGATGAGGGTTTGACGCATCCGTCCAGAAGCAATCCACAAAAGCTTGTTTGCGATTTCAGATTGGAATGACTAGATTCGAGGGGACAGGGTCAAATTGATGGAGGTCGAATCATGGCAAACGCAACGGCTCTTATCCTGGATGGCCTTCGGCATCCCGCTCGCACCGTGAGGAGGCATTGGACAGCGCGCGACGTCAACGCTGTTTCCGGTTCGGCTGAACCGGCGCCGGACGCCACGGATGCGCGCCATTCGCCTGAGCGGCTCGAGCGCATTGCGGCTTACGCGCGCTGTGGCTATTTTCATATGGATTACACCGCCGGCATGTTCGTCGTTCCGCTAGACATCCCGCCGGAATGAACCGCCCGGCGAGTCGACGCTTCGAATATGCGGGAGTCGAATGAGCGGACGCACCCGCATCGCTGGCTCTGACGCGGGGCTCATTCCCTCCGGACGTTAATTTTCATGAGAAAGAATGTGAGGGCGGCAACCACCAGGGCTAGCGCGCCACCAAAAGCGGCGATGTCACGGGCACCGTCCCAGGCGACGGCCTCGCGCAGAAACAGGACTGAGAGGACAGCAATCACGACGCTAACCAGATTTCCTTTGAGATCCTCAAGATTATGGACTTCCAGCCATTTCGGTAACGGTAGCTTGTCATCAATGAACAGCGAATAGAGGCCAATACTGATGATGTAGACAGCGATGGCAATCAGAAATACATCGACGGCCTCAACTATTCCAACGGCGAATATCTTGACCGACTTGCCCGAGACAGAGCCGTTCCGGACTGTATCGACGGTGTTCGAGGATAAGACTATCGCCTCATACAAAATCAGCGCAATAGAACCGAAAAACGTTCCGATGACAGGAACGAGCATGATGTAGCGGCTCGAAGCCAGGATACGTCGCAGCATCAAGGGAACCTCCCTTAGCAGGCGGTTGAGGGGAGTTGTAGAAAATCGTCGACTTCATAAAACGCTCTATAAGCCGCTTGCACGACCTCACTGACTCATATTGGCTCACCTCAAAATGCCAGGATGTTGTCCGCGACTGCTCATTGCAGCACGCTCCTTTGGGCAGCCCTGACGTGATTATCAACCTGGAATCCTGATCGCCATATTTTCGGTAGCGAATTGCGGTTATGGCTCGTCTTCCCAATCGCGCCAGTCGACCGGATGAGACGCCAGGTAGCGATCTACAGCCTGGCCGATGGTAGGGAAAAAATTTTGCTCGCCGATCAGCTCGAACATGCCGTAATGCTTCAGGTTGTCCTTCACTGGACCTTTCAGTTCTGCGAAGCAAAGGGTCACGTTCAGCTCTAAAAGTTCGTCATGAAGCCGCGCGAGCGTATCCGCGGCTGTGAGATCGATATCGGTGACCGGCTCGGCCGCGATCGCGATCCACGCGGTTTTTGTCGGCGCCTCGCGCACCGCCTGCAGCACACGTTCGCGAAAAATCTCCGCGTTCGCGAAGAAGAGCGGCGCGTCCCAGCGCAGCAGCACGAGCCCGGGAATGCGGCGGGCTTCCGGGTGGCGGACGACATCGTGATAACCCTTCATCTGGTCGATACGACCGAGCACGGCGGTGTAAGGGCGCCACGCGCGCCACAGGAATGCGAGAATCGCCAGCGCGACGCCGATCCCGTCGACGACACCGAGCATCGCCACCCCGATCAGGCAGACGATCGACTGCACGAATTCGCTCGGTCTCAGCCGATAAAGGCGCCAGACGCCGCGAACTTCGAGCAACCCCAGACAGGCGGCGATGACGACCGCCGCGAGCGCGGCCTGCGGCGTGTTTCGCAGCGCCTGTGGCGCGAACAGCAACAACCCGGCGACGATCAGCGCGGCGACGACGCCCGTCGCCTGCGTCTTCGCACCTGCGGCTTCTGCGACCGGCGTGCGCGAGCCGCTTGCGCTCACGGCAAATCCCTGAGCGATGCCCGCCGCGATGTTCGCGAGCCCGAGCGCGACGAACTCCTGATTGCGATTCACCGCGGCGCCGCTGCGCAACTCGTAGGTACGCGACAGGAGGCTGATATCGGTAAACGAGACGAGTGCGACGGCGGCAGCGCCGCCCAGGAGCGCCACCCATTCAGTCAGGGCAAGTTCCGGAATGCGCGGCGCAGGAAGGCCCTGCGGTACGCTGCCAATGACAGCGAGACTGGAGTGCGTTGCGAGATCCAGCATGGCCACGGCTATCGTCGCGCCGGCGACCGCGATGAGCACGCCGGGCACCTTCGGAAACCAACGGCGGCAACCGAGAATCAGCACGAGCGCCGAAACGCCGATTGCAACCGCCACTTCATTGATCCTGCCCGCAACGATGCCGCTGGCGAGTTCGCGCACCTGCTGCAGGAAGGATTCGCCGTGCGCCCGAAAGCCGAGCAGTCTGGGCGCTTGCCCGACCGCGATCGTGAGGATGATGCCGTTCAGATAACCGTAGCGAATCGGCAGTGAAAGTAGCTCCGTGACGAAGCCGAGCTTGAGAACGCCGACCATTACAGCTATCGCACCGGACAGGACCGCAAGCGCGCCGGCCAGCGCGAGCGCATGGGCGGCGTTGCCGTGTGCGAGCGGCGTGACGCTCGCCGCGATCAGCGCGACGAGCGCGGAGTCCGGACCCAGCACGAGGATGCGGCTCGGACCGAACACTGCATACGCGAGCAGGGCCGCGAACGAAGCGTAGAGTCCTGATACGGCGGGCAAACCCGCCGCCTCCGCGTAAGCCATCCCCGTCGGTACGAGTACGGCGCTCAGGCTGACGCCCGCCATCGCGTCGCGTGGCAGCCATGCGAGCCGGTAATCGCGCACCACTGCAAGGCCGGTGATCCAGCGCGCCATCCGCCCGGGCCGATTCGACGGCTGCCCGGATTCGCCGCTGTCTGTCTTCATGGGGTGGCGCAACCCCACTGGATGTTTTTCTTGACGGGCCGCATGACATCTTCCTTCGAGAGAGCCAGTTTCCCAATTTGGACGTCGCTTGCATTTCGATGCAGTCTACCAAACGACGACCTTGAAGGTTGCTAACTCTTTATCCATGGCGCGCAGTTTCGTGACCTGGCATTGGACGCTCGAATTCGAGCAGGATCTGGCCGCCGTCCCCGAGGTGACGGCGAGGGCCATCTGATAGCCAGGACGCGGCAGGTCGACGCAAATCGCGGCGCAGTAGTCGCCGCCGGTCTTCATCCGGGCTTCGCGGGCGCAGAATGGGCACGGCAACAATGCCGATGGTTGGTCGTTGATGGTCATGCTAGGATTTCTCGCAAACCACCATGGAGACAGCTATGCCGTATATCTGCGAAAACGTTGAATGTCGCGCGGTGCTGGCCCGCGGGCAGGTCAGATCCATTCGCGAGAACGAAGGGTGGTGCTTCTACTGCCCAGACTGCAAAGCGCGCAACGCGTTGAACGACATCGGCGTTCCGGGCGGTCCGGCTGAGCTGATTCAGCCGCAGAGATCCGATCTCCCGCACAAAGTGATTGCAACCGCTCGACCATTGGAGGACGGACGGTACGTGGCGCAATTGCGCATACAAAGGGCACTCGGTATGAAGGGGACTTACGCGGTCGAGGAGCGTTGGGACCAGCTCGGTACATTCTCTGACGCACAAGACGCCGTCGCGCATGCGAAGTCCGTCGCGGCAGAACGACTGGGCTAGCGTTCTCTCCCGAGTGGAACTCGCCGGATCACCCGCGCGGCAGCATCTGGATGCTGCCGCCGGCCAGCAATGAGGCCGGGACAGGGTGTTCCATCATCCTACGATTCCTTCAGAGGGAAGGGGGCTGCCTTGGAAGAGCGACAGGAGCATCGGGGCTTTGCTATTACCGTCAGCACGCGGGACCATCGCGACGGAGGGGTGACAGTTACCTTGTCGATCGAGCGTCTGTCCAGGGGCGGCGCCAACAGCGAGGCATCTCCTGTACCTAAGCCCGAACGGTATCGATCCCCGCTCGCCGGGCAGGAGGCGGTCGGCGAGGCGATGCACCGTGCAATACACGCGATCGATGACGCCTTGGGGCCCCGTAACCCCTTCGGGGACTGAACTGTTAGTGTAGGCGCGCCGGTGCGGGCAATCGCATCCCGCATCGATCCCGGCGACATGACCCACCCGATATGACCCGTGACGATCTCGGGCCATATCTGTTGGTGGGTTATGGCTGGTAGACCGGATCGACAATCGTCCAGTCAGCCGCTTTCGGCTGGAGGTGAGCGTCGAACAGCAGCGGCAGGTTGGTCCGCGGCACGGGCGTCGAACTCAGCCAGGCATGCTTGTCCGAATAGCCCCAGAACGTCACGGCCTTGACAGACTCGTGCGGTTGTTTGATGGGCCCACTACGGAAAGTGAACAGGCAGATTGATTGTTTCAATGTCCGCCTGCAGACCCTGACGAAGTTCGCTGGGGAGGTCCATTTCTCTGGTTTTGACCTATATTGATTCCGGGGCCGACTACTGGAGGACACTCATGCGCACCCTCGATCTTGAACGCGCCGGAACCGGGAAGCTCACCGCCGCCTGCGGCTCGATTGCCTGGCATTCCCGTCTTTCCACGCTGATGATTGCCGCGATTGCAGCAGCGACATGGCAAGTTGCAGGGGCTGCAAATCTTGAACCGCGCACAGTTGGCCAGATTACCTACCTGTGCGGCGGTGTAGGCCAGGATGAACAGCAGGCGATGCGCGCCCAGGCCGGAAATTTCGACAGGGGGCTGCTATTCACACAGGGTTCTCGTGGCAAGTACCTGGCGGGTGTCGATGTCAGGCTCTCGCGCAATGGTGAGGAAGTTGCCTCGTTCAAGGCTGACGGCCCGCGCTGCTTTATTAATGGGCCGGACAGTACATACCAGGTCACCGCAACTTACAACGATGTCCAGAGGCGGACAACTTTGGCCCGGGGACAGAGGAACGTACGCGTGCGATGGTAACCGACCCCATCGATGCCCACGTCATTGTTCCGGGGGCGGTGACGTCAGATCGGTGATGCCGTCTCGTGCATCGGCAACCAGACGCATGGCGGCCCCGGCGTCGCTGATCCTGTCGATCGCGAGCAAGGCGAAGCGCGCGAGATACAGAGGCGCATGCGCTTCGCCGAGTTCTGTCATGGTCTTGCAAAGTTGTGTATAGACGGCGTCAAGTTCGCTGTCGGTCATGGGTTTCTCCTGTTTCGTGCGAATGCGTTCACGAGAGTGCATGGTCAATGGCCGCCGCGATCTGCGCGACCGTCGCTGACTGCCATCGCGCCAGCACGTGTCCGTCCGGGCGGATCAGATACACGGTGCCGGCTTTCGCTCCATATATCGTGAAAAGCTGACCTGTATGGTCCCAGCCATAATCGTTGCGCGCCTCGTCATTCAGACGTGCGGAGATGGGAACCAGCGCGAAGGGCACTGCATTGCCGTTGACTGCGGGGGCGAAATTCTCGAACGAAGAAGGAATCGTGCCGTTGTCGCTGAAGTAAAACGCGGTGAAGCCGGGATGCAGTGCATCGGTCAAATGCGCTTCAGTCGCATGACCGTCGCTCATGATCGTGACAGGGCATTCAGGCAGGATCGCGCCGGGCACGGGACCCGCAGCGAACGCGTCGGGCGTCGCGTCAGCGACGTTCAGGCTTGAAGCGCTGTAGGTGATCGCGGACGTCTGGCGCGGGTTGATCAGCGAGCGCAGCGACGGATGTTTGACTGCGAGGCCCAGCACCGCCTTGCGCATCAGGTCGAACGCGAAGGACGGCGGCGCCATGAACTCGGTGCTCTTTGTGCCATAGCTGAGGTTCTCGTGGGTTGCAAACACGCGTTCAGTTGAGTAGTTGTCAAGCAGCGCTTCCGAAGCGAATTGCCTGATGACGTACGCCAGTTTCCAGGCAACGTTGTCGGCGTCGTCAATGCCAGAGTTGGCGCCACGTACGCCGAAGATCGGTACAAGGTGAGCAGCATCTCCCGCGAATAGCACGCGACCGTGGCGATAGCGCCTCAGGGTCAGCGCGTTAGCCTTGTAGATGGTGATCCAGATGGGCGCCCACGCGCCGTGCTCGCCCATCATGTCCAGCAGGCTCTGCACACGGGGAATGACGTTTTCGGGTTTGACGGCCTGTTCGGCGTCTTCGCCGTCGCGCAGTTGGTAGTCGATGCGCCAGACGTTGTCGGGCTGCTTGTGTACCAGAACGGTCGAACCGGGATTTGACGCTGGATCGAAATACGCAAGCCGTTCGGTAGGACGGTGACTGTCGAGTTCGATGTCGACGATCACATAGCGGCCTTCGTAACTCGTGCCTTCCAGCTTCAAATCCAGTGCCTCGCGGATGGTGCTGCGACCTCCGTCACATGCGACCACCCAATCGGACTCCAGCCGGTAGTCGCCCTCGGGGGTGGCAAGGCTGAGCGTCGCGCCGTCCGCGTCCGCGTCGATAGCGGTGACGCGTGTCTGCCAGCGGATCTCGATCAGGTCGGTCCTCTTTTCTGCCGCATCCAGCAGAAACTGCTCGATGTGATACTGGGCCAGGTTCACCATCGGCGGCAGCTTCTGGTTCTGGTCCTGTGGCATGGTGAAATGCAGCACTTCGGCATTGCGATAGAAGCTGCGTCCGCCTGTCCACGGCAGGCCCTTTTTCAGAAAACCGTCGAGTGCGCCAAGGCGCTCGATGATCTCGAGGCTGCGTCGCGAGATGCAGATCGCGCGGCTGCCATAGCAGACGGAGTCGTCGGCCTCGATCAGCACGGAAGCGATGCCGTGGTTCGCAAGGCCGAGCGCAACGGCGAGTCCGACAGGGCCGCCGCCGACGATCGTGACGGCGCGACGTTCAGCATCGGTTCCGTTATCGAGTTCAGGTATGCGCGCGGCGTAATGCTTTGCCGAAAATGGATAGGGCTTGAATTCAACGCTCATCGTCTCTTCCTTAAACGGGCTTGCGCGTCGACTGGATCGGCAATACAGCGACTACAAGCGCACCGGTCACCAGCAACGCCGCCGAATACAGCAGGCCTGCCGAAAAACTATGCGTAACATCCTTTAACCACCCGACGACCACAGGGTTTAGCGCAGAGCTGATATTGCCCACCGCGTTGATCACCGCGATGCCGACAGCCCTCGCCCGGAAGCTGAGGGCGTGATCGGGTGTCGTCCAGAAGATGGACATGGCCGTGTACGATCCCGCCGACGCCAGGCACACACCGAGCATCTGCGCGACCGGATGGGTAGACCATGCCGTGCACAACCAGCCCGCGGCCGCGAACAACAGAGGCAACAGCAGGTGGTATTTGCGTTCCTGCCGGCGATCGGAACGGCGTCCCCACCAGATCATCGCAACGATCGTACAGATTTGCGGGATCGCCGCGAGCAGGCCGACCGTGCGGTTGCTTGCGCCGGCGCTGAAGCTCTTGACGATCAACGGCGTCCAGACCGCGACCATGGCGAGCGTGTTGACGAGGCAAAAGTAAGCGAGGGCGAACTTGAGCACCGTCGGCGACGCCAGTTCAGCGAGGAGACTTTTGCCTGTTTCGTTCGCCTGTGGCGCTGGACCGGTACGGTGTTCGGCGGCGAGCGTGCGCGCCAGCACATCCTTGTCTGTGGCCGTCAGCCACGATGCTTTCTGCGGCGAATCGTCGAGATAGAAGTAGACGATCAAGCCCAGCAGCGCGGACGGAAATCCCTCGAGCAGAAACAGCCATTGCCAGCCTTTGAGGCCAAGCGTGCCATCCAGTCCGAGCACGAAGCCGGAAAGCGCCGAGCCGATCGCCGCCGTGACGGGCATCGCGATCATGAACAGCGCATTGGCGCGTGCGCGGTAAGCCGCGGGAAACCACAATGTCAGATACAGCAGCATGCCGGGCAGGAAGCCCGCTTCGGTGATGCCGACGAGAACGCGAAGAAAATACAGCGTGCCGGGACTGGTTGCGAACATCGTCGCGGTGGAGGCGAGACCCCAGGCAATCATGATGCTGCCGATCCATTTTCGTGCGCCGATGCGGGCAAGGACGATGTTCCCCGGGATGCCGAAGGCGATATAGGCGAGGTAGAAGAGTGTCGTCGCGAAGCCGAACTGGGTGCCGGAGAGCCCCAGGTCTTTCATCATCGTCAGGCCGGCGAAGCCGATGTTGATACGGTCGAGAAACGAGAAGAAGAACAGCAGAAAGAGGAACCACAGCAGGCGCTTCGAGACCTTGCTGACGACGGGTTCGTGCTGCATCGACAGGGCGCAGCCCGAGGGCGGCGTGCCATCGATGGGGCCTGATGCGGCCCGGGGTGTTGGGTCCATTCGGTTTGTCTCCGGTATTGGATTTTTGTGCCCGCGGCGCGACAGGCGCGGTACGACTACATGCTCCCGTCAGCAACGGGCCAGGGCATTGCGCGCAGTATGGAGCGACGCACGCGGGGCGCTGTCCTCAATTTGGGTACAGAGGAGGTGCGACGCTCGCGCAAAGCGCATTGAAAACCGGAGTGGGTTCGTCAGAAGAATGCTGATGCCTTGCCCGGGGAGAGGCAAAGCGCGAAAAGCTGCCGTTGACTGGAGATACCGAGGCGTTGATAGGCGCGCTTCTGGTAGGTGACGACGCTGGAAGGCCTGATGCCCATCGTGTCGGCGATTTCTGCGGCCGTACATCCTTCGAGGACGCCACGCAAAACGTCCAGTTCGCGCTTGGATAGCGCGGGGCAGAGACCGCGTAGCGTGGCGAGCATCATCTGTGGGATGCCAGGCTGATTCCGGCCTGAAAGCGCGTAGTGGTGCCTGGCAGCGTGACTGATCAGTGGCGCGAGCGCTTCAATCAACCCGATTTCGGCGGGCTGGAAACTGCCTGCGCCGCTGTCGCGGTAAAGATTGATCGACAGCCAGATGCCGTCGGCCGGTTGCACGAGCAAGGAGAGGCGGTCCGAAACGTTCGGCTGCGAATAGCACGCGAGACGATATCCCTCGTGGTGAATATCCTCACTCGTCTGCTGATGCAGGACGAGCGCTGAGCCGTGTGCCGCGGGACGGCTTTCAGAGACAATCTTCTGGTTGCCGTCGAGCGTGTAGAAGAGACGCGCATACGTATCTGCCACATCGCGCAAAAAGCGCCCGCCGCGATGATCCGCGACCGACACGGTTCGCGGACGATTTCCGAACTCGTATGCGAATACGGTGCACTGTGAAATTGAGGCCACCGCTCCCAGCGTCTTCAGTATCTCGGCTGCCAGGGCATTGACGTCGGTGTGCCCGATCGACGCGACGAGGCCCGTCACGCGTGAGAGATCAAGTTGCCCCGTGAGTCCGGGGCGGTCCAGACGCCAATACCGCATGATCGGATTTTCGCCAGAAGTCCATGAATTCAAGGATTTTTCAGCATAGCACCCGGCGATCGGGCGGTCAAAACGGGCGATTCCGGATGAACAGCGTGCCGAGGGCGCTGCATGGAACGTATCGCCCGGCTTGCAGGCTGCATTGTCGGCAGCGTGCGTGACCGAACGCAGCTATGATTGCATGCGGCGATCTGCGCCGAAACATGAAATGAGGCTGCCCAGATGATCCATGTCATTGCCACCATCACTACCCAGCCCGGTCAACGCGACGCCGTGCTGGCACTGTTCAATAAGAACCGCCCAGCGGTGCTGGCGGAAGAGGGATGCATCAGCTACGAGGCGGTTGTCGACGTACCGGACTTCGGGACGATTCAGACACCGCTTGGCAACGACACGTTTGCCGTAATCGAACGCTGGGAAAGCCCCGAAGCGTTGAAGGCGCATGCGACCTCTGCGCATATGGCCGAATATGGACGCAATACGAAACCGTTGCTCGCGAGCCGTATCATCAACGTGCTTCAAGCCTGCTAAAGGCGGCGGTTTGCACCGCCCCCACGTTACCAGGCAGAGGAGGCGGGAGGCTGGGCGCATCATTGATCGATGACAGGGGAAGGCAATCGCCCTGCATCCGGCGCGCCCCGCGAGAGGTTTGTCACGGCCCCGGTTCGGCTTCCTGATCAAGGCGGCAATCCTGCTGGTTGTGAAACGTCATCCGCCTGCGGCGCCCTGGGTGTTCACATGCACCGCATAGATTGATTGCGACGCTGCCATGAAGAGCCGGTTACGAGCACGGCCGCCAAAACAAAGGTTCGCACAACGTTCGGGCAGTGCGATACGGCCGATCAGTTTGCCTGCGGGTGAAACAATCATGACACCGTCCAGCTCGTCGCTCCCCATGCCCCAGCCGCACCAGAGGTTGCCGTCGATATCGGCGCGCATCCCGTCGATGGTGCCAGCGCCCGCGTTCAGGAAAACCCGGCCCGCGCCGATCCGGCGGCCGTCCGGTTGCATCTCGTAGACATGGATCAGCCGCTCAGGCACCGCGCGCGACTCGATGACATACAGCAGCCGCTCGTCCGGTGAAAAGCACAGACCATTGGGCCCCTTCAGATCGCGCGTCACGACCGACGCTTCGCCCGTGACCCCGTCGATCCGGTAGACGCAGTGGGGTAATTCCTGTTCAGCCTTGACGCCTTCGTAGTGTCCCGCAATGCCCATCGGCGGGTCAGTGAACCAGATCGAGCCGTCTGATTTGACGACCACGTCGTTCGGCGAGTTCAGGCGCTTGCCGTCGAACGAATCCATGAGCACGGTGATGCTGCCGTCGTACTCAGTGCGCGTGACGCGCCGGCCGTGTTCGCAGGTGACGAGGCGCCCCTGGCGGTCGCGCGTGTTGCCGTTCGCGAAGTTGGACGGCTTGCGAAACACGCTGACGATACCGGTCTCTTCATCCCACTTCAGCATCTGATTGTTCGGAATGTCGCTCCAGACCAGGTAGCGGCCATCGCCGAACCAGACGGGCCCCTCGGTCCAGCGATAGCCGGTCGCTAGCCGCTCGACTGCCGAGAAAGCCACCCGGTATTGATCGAACGACGGATCGAGGGAAATGACGCGTGGGTCGGGATAGCGCTCAGCCTGCTGCCACATGGGTTTGCCTCCGTTTGCGGGGTGCCTGGACGTCTTGCGAAGTCACAGTATAGATCAAATGAGTAAGCGCTTTCTCTTGAACTCGCGAAGTTTTTCCCCTACAGTGCCTGAAATTCAGGCCGTTTTGATTAATCGGTATCTGTGATTCGATACATCAAAGAAAGCGATTACCGAAAAAGTGCCTGATTGTGCGACCCAGGAATCTTCGAGGCTGTGAATTCATGATCGAGTTGTCCAGCAAGACCATCAGTGGGCCGGTGATCCGGCTGCATCCTGCCGACAACGTGGTAATTGCGCGCGTCGACATTCCGATCGGCACGCCGGTTCCTTCGGAAGATGTGCGCAGTCGCAGCCAGGTACCGGCGGGCTACAAGATCGCGGCACGCCGCATCATGCAGGGTGAAGCGATCCGCAAATACAACGTGGTCATCGGATTTGCCTCGACCGACATTGCGGCTGGCGCGCTGGTCCACGGCCATAACGTCGAATTTCGCGAGTTCGACCGCGACTATGCGTTCGGCGCCGACTACAGACCGGTCGAGATGCTGCCGCCGGCGCTACGCGCGACGTTCCGCGGCATCGTACGCAGCAACGGCGAGGTCGGCACGCGCAACTACATCGGCGTGCTGTCGACGGTGAACTGTTCCGCCACGGTCGCCCACAAGATCGCCGGGTGGTTCACACCCGAACGGCTTGCCGACTATCCCAACGTGGACGGCGTGGTCGCGTTCAGCCATTCGAGCGGCTGCGGCATGGAGATGAGTGGCGAGCCAATGGCGCTGCTGCGCCGTACGATGGCCGGTTACGCGCGGCATCCGAATCTGGCCGCGGCGCTGATTGTCGGGCTCGGCTGCGAGCGCAACCAGTTGCAGGACCTGCTTGACGAGGAAGGTCTGGAGCGCAATGCGCGTCTACAAACATTCACGATGCAACAGAGCGGCGGCACGAGGAAAACCGTCGAGGCGGGCATCGAGGCCGTCAAGGCGCTGCTGCCGGAGGCCAATCGCGTACAGCGCACAGCGGTCGATGCGAGTCATCTGAAGGTCGGGCTGCAATGCGGCGGATCAGACGGGTTCTCGTCGATCACGGCGAATCCTTCGCTTGGCGCGGCGATGGATCGGCTCGTCCGGCACGGCGGAACGGCGATCCTGTCGGAGACGCCCGAAATCTACGGCGTGGAACATACCTTGACGCGCCGCGCGGTGACCCGCCTGGTCGGCGAGAAGCTGATCGAGCGCATCCGCTGGTGGAAGGACGAGTACTCCGGCAATCGCGACGTGCAGATCAACGGCAAGGTGAGTCCTGGCAATCAGGCGGGCGGTCTTGCGAACATCTTCGAGAAGTCGATCGGCTCTTCCATGAAAGGCGGCACCGGTCCGCTGATGGAAGTCTATCGGTATGCCGAACCGGTGCGTGCGAGTGGCCTCGTGTTCATGGATACACCCGGCTTCGATCCGGTCTCCGCGACCGGTCAGATCGCCGGCGGCGCGAACCTGATCGCCTTCACGACAGGGCGCGGGTCCATGTTCGGCGCGAAGCCGGTGCCGTCGCTGAAGCTCGCGACGAACACACCGATGTATCAGCGTCTGAACGAAGACATGGACCTGAACTGCGGCGGCATTCTGGACGGCGTCGCATCGATCGAAAGCACCGGCGACGAGATATTCGAGGCGCTGCTGAGGGTCGCATCGGGCGAGCGCACCAAAAGTGAATTGCTCGGGCTTGGCGACCATGAATTCGTACCGTGGCAGATCGGCATCATGAGTTGAACAGGACCGCTTCAAGCGCGGACCGCAGGATCGCAACACAGCAGCAACTGAAGCCAGCCGGGCGCCCGGCGCAGCCACGGGAACACGTGGCGCCGATGCCCCCCGCAGCAAGTCCATCGATACGGAGACGGCTTTGATCACCCATGGCGCAGCGGTAGCGGCGCGCGAAAGCGCGGCATCAAGCGATTCGATCTACACACGGGTAACGTGGCGCTTCATGCCGCTGCTGTTCATTTGCTACGTGGTCGCCTATCTGGATCGCGTGAACGTCGGCTTCGCGAAGTTGCAGATGCTCAACGATCTGCATTTCAGCGAGGCGATGTACGGCTTTGGGGCCGGCATTTTCTTTATCGGCTATTTCTTCTTCGAGGTGCCGAGCAACCTGCTGCTCCACCGACTTGGCGCGCGCCGCTGGATCGCGCGGATCATGGTGACGTGGGCCGTCATCTCTGCAGCGACCGCCTGGGTGAGTTCGCCGACGATGTTCTACGTGCTGCGCTTCGTACTAGGCATTGCCGAGGCCGGCTTTTTTCCTGGCCTCGTGTTGTATCTGACTTACTGGTACCCGGCGCAGCGCCGCGGCAGGATGATCGCCTTCCTGATGGCCGGCAACCCGGTTGCGGGCATTGTCGGCGGCCCGCTGTCGGGTTTCATCATGCAGCGGCTGGCGGGCCACGGCGGCTTTGCCGGCTGGCAGTGGCTGTTCGTTCTGGAAGCGTTGCCCGCGCTGGCGCTCGGGGCGGTGATCTACTTCTTTCTCGATGACAGGGTGAAGGACGCGAAGTGGCTGCCACAGCACGAGCGAGACTTCATCCAGTCGGAAATCGATGCGGAAGCGCGTACGAAGAGCCACGCGTCGGTACGGCAGACGTTTACGTCGCTAAAGGTATGGACCTTGTGCGGGATCCTGTTCGGCATCGTCATGGGTTCGTACGCGGTCGGCTTCTGGCAACCGACGATCATCAAAGGCTCGGGCATCACCGATCCGTTCACGATCGGTATTCTCACCATCGTTCCCTATGCGAGCGCGCTGATTGCGATGATCGCCGTCGGCCGCCACGCCGACAGGACGCGTGAGCGCCGCTGGCACGTCGTCGTGCCGCAGATCGTGGCGGCAAGCGGCTTCGTGCTGTGCGCGTACGCCGGGGACAACACGTGGCTCGCGCTGCTCGGCCTGACGCTCGCCGCCTCCGGCGTGATCACCGCGCTGCCGATGTTCTGGGCGCTGCCTACGTCGTTTCTCGGCGGAGCGGGCGCCGCGGCTGGCATTGCGCTGATCAACTCGACCGGCAACCTCGCCGGTTTCGTGAGCCCGGCGCTAGTCGGCTGGTTGAAGACGCTGACGCATTCGCTCGACTCCAGCCTGTTCCTGATCGCCGCATCGCTGATCGTGTCCGCGCTGTTGATTCTGACGCAGATGCCCGCGAAGCTGGTCAACAGGTAAGCGCACCAGCATGTTCAAGGAGCAAGCAGCAATATAACCGGACAGCAAGGCAGGACCGGATCTTTCGACGCACGCACCCGCAAGATGCACGGTCCACTCATCGCAGCAGCATGCATCCATGGTTGGAGACACATGAACACCGGAAAATATCGCTATGTCGTAGCCGGGCTGTTATTCGCCGCTGGCGCGATCAATTACATGGACCGGGCGGCGCTCGGCATCGTCGCGCCGATCGTCGGCAAGACGCTGGAATTGTCGCCTTCGCAACTCGGCCTCATCTTCAGCAGCTTCTTTATCAGCTACTCGATCTTCTCGTTCCTCGGCGGCTATTTTGCCGACAAGTGGGGCACGCTGCGAGTATTTACGTGGGCGATGGGGTTCTGGTCGCTGTTTTGCGGGCTGACTGCCGCAGCGACTGGCTTCATATCGCTGCTGCTGTGCCGGGTGTTCTTCGGCATCGGCGAGGGGCCGATGAGCTCCAACACCAATCGCACGATTTCGAACTGGTTTCCCCGTCATGAAACCGCGACGATGATCGGCTTCACCTTTTCCGGTCAGACGCTCGGCAACGCAATCGCGGGGCCGGTCGTAGGACTGATTGCCGTCGGCTTCGGCTGGCGGGCGTCGTTTGTCGTGATCGCGGCACTGGGATTTCTGTGGCTCATCTGCTGGCGAGTGTTCGTCACCGACAAGCCCGGCGAGAACCGCCGCGTCGGTGCGGGTGAAACGAAGCTGATCAACGAGAGCCGCGCGGTGGCGGAAGCGCGCAATGTCGAGGACGACGGCATGACGCTCGGCGCGTATCTGCGGCGTCCGAGCACGCTCGCGCTCGGCGCCGGACTCTTCGCCGTGAACTATACGCAGTACGTGTTCATCTCGTGGCTACCGAGCTATCTCACCAATGTGATGCATCTCGACCTGAAGTCCATGAGCATCATCACGTCGATTCCGTGGATCTGCGGCGCGATCGGCTATTTCGGCGGCGGCCTGCTCGGCGACTTCGTGTACAAACGCCTGGACGACCCGATCAAGGCGCGCAAGCTGGTCGCGACGATTCCGCTTGCGCTGTCGGGTCTCGCAGTGCTGGGCATCACGTCCGCCGGATCGCTAACGGCAGCTGTCGCATTGATCGCTGCGGCGCTGCTGTTCCTGACCGGCTCGTGCCAGTCGATCTGGGCGATCCAGCACGAGATCCTGCCGCTGCACCGGCAAGGCGGCGTGGGCGGTTTCATCCACTTCCTGAGCAACCTGTCAGGGATCATTGGACCGGCGCTGACCGGTTTCCTGATCCAGTACTTCGGCGGTTATCACAGCGCGTTCATGTTCGGCGCAATGATCGATTTTGCCGGTGTGCTCGCGATGCTGCTTTTCATCCAGAGCCGGCCCGCGGTAACGGCACCGGTGGCCGCGCAATCGTCGAACTGAACACGCGAAGTTCCTTTCCTCCACTTATCTTCACTTCACCATGAATCAGGCCATCGCTGAACATCTGCAAGCTTCGTATCAGTCCGCGTCGCGGATCGTCGCGGTCGAGGCGCGCACCATCCGGGTGCCGCTCGAGCGGCAAACCGCGTTCGCCACCCGTGTGGTCGCGGCGCGCGATTACACCGTCGTGCGTGTGAAAACCACCGATGGTTACGAGGGCATCGGCTTTTGCTATAGCGGCAGCCGCGCCGGCGCGCTGGTGACCTATGCGGTGCGCGAACTGTTCGCGCCGCTGTTGCGCGAGCGTTCGGCGCTTGAAGTCGAAGGGCTGTGGCGCGAGATGTACCAGGAGTCGTTGTTGCAGGGGCGCGCCGGATGCGTGATGCGGGCACTGTCGATCGTCGATATCGCGCTATGGGATCGCAATGCGCGGGCGGCCGGTCTGCCGCTCAGCCGCTATCTTGGCGCGACTTCGGTCGATCGTGTGCCCGCGTATGCAAGCGGTGGCTACTACGTGGAAGGTAAGACACCGAAGCACCTCGGCGAAGAGATGGCGCGTTATGTCGAAATGGGCTTTCGGGCCGTCAAGATGAAAGTGGGGCGGCTCGATCCGCGTGCCGAAGAGGCGCGCGTGAGAGCGGCACGCGAGGCAATCGGCGACGATGTGCTGCTGATGCTCGACGCGAACAACGCGTGGTCGGACGTGCCGACCGCGCTCGAACACCTGCGTCGTTATGAACCGTACGAGCCGTACTGGATCGAAGAGCCGTTCAGCCCCGATGACATCGAAAGCCATGCGCAACTGGCAAAGCGCACGTCCGTGACGGTTGCGACAGGCGAAATCGAGGCGGGCCGCTGGCGCCATCAGGAACTGCTCGACAAGCGTGCCGCGATGATCCTTCAGTCCGATGCCGCGGTGTGCGGCGGGATCAGCGAATGGCGGCGCATTGCAGCATCAGCGGCAGCAGTGGGCGTGACGATGTGTCCGCACTGGTTCCACGATCTGCATGTGCATCTGGTCGCGTCGACCACGAACGCCCGCTATGTCGAGTTCTTTCCCGACGACCAGGTGTTGAATTTCCGGCGTCTCGTCGATAGACAACTGGAGTTCGCAGAAGGCACGCTGAAGGTGCCGACCGGTCCGGGCCTTGGCTTCGGCTTCGATGAAGCTGCACTGGAGCGGTACGCGCTCGACGCCTGGGCGTGAGCGCGCAATTGATTCCTTCGCCGCCGGCTGGCGGCAAGGAACGAATCGGGCCGCGCATGACAGGCCCGATTCGCTTTCGCGCAAGAGGCCATCTCAAGCCAGCGCTTCGACCCCCGGCATCTCGAAGCTGGCGTGTGCAAGCGCCTCTTTCAGTGCGGCGCGCTGCGCGGTGGTGAGGGCAACGAGTGGCGGTCTGACGGTGCCCCAGTCGTCGTCATGCGAATAGATGCCAATCGCCGACTTCAGTGCGGGGATCATCTGAAACCGTGCGAACACTGCGCGGATATCGTCGAGCGCCTGCTGGCGCGCGTCCGCGTCGGCGGCTTGCCAGTTCCGGTACAGATCGACGATCGCGGCCGGATTCACATTGCCGGTCGCCGTGATGCAACCGGCGCCGCCGCCGCGCATCGTCGCGAGCAGGAACGTCTCGCTGCCGGCGAACACATCGAAGCCCTGCGGCTGAAAGCGTTCGAGCATGGCCTGTGTGTGACGCCAGTCTCCTGAACTGTCCTTCACGCCAGCGATGATGCGCGGATAGGCCTTCAGCAGACGTTCGATCAGCTCGAGCCCGAGGGGTACCTGCGACACCTGTGGAATGTGATAGACGTAGATGCGCAATGCGTCCGAGCCGACCCGTTCGATGATTTCAGCGTAGCTGCGAAACAGGCCCTCGTCGCTGACACTCTTGTAATAGAACGGCGGCAACATCAGCACATGACAGCAGCCTGCCGCTACCGCGTGCCGCGTCAGTTCGACCGAATCGGTCAACGCCGGGCAGCCGGTGCCCGGCATTATCCGGTCAACCGGCAGACCCGCTGACACGAGGGTATCGAGCAGACGTTTTTTCTCGTCAACGGCAAGCGAGTTTGCTTCGGAGTTCGTGCCGAAAACGGCAAGCCCCACGTCCTGTTCGATAAGCCATCGGCAATGGCGTAGAAAGCGGTTGTGGTCCGGCTGCAGGTCGTTGCTGAATGGCGTGACGACGGGCGAATAGACGCCGCGCGGGCGGCTGGCTGGATTCATCTGGTGTTCCTCCTGAAGGGGGCATGCGCCTCGTCAGAGCGCGCGATGGTGGGGCAACTGGCGGGATTCGAGCGCGGCGGGATTGACGCAGGTCCCGGAAAAGCGGCCCTCGAGCGCGTCGAGCAGATTCAGCGCGGCGCGGCGGGCCATCGCTTCGCGCGTTTGCGCAGTGGCTGAGCCGATGTGCGGAGCGATCACTACGTTCGGCAACGCGAAAAGTGGCGAACTGGCGGGAAGCGGTTCGCGCTCGAACACGTCGAGGCCCGCGCCGAGAATGCGGCCCTCGCGCAGCGCGTCGATCAGCGCGGCTTCGTCGAGCACCTGGCCGCGCGCGCAGTTGATGAGAATCGCACTGGACTTCATCAGACGCAGCTCGGCTGCGCCGATCAGCTTGTCGGTCGCGGCGGAAAGCGGAACCAGCAGACACACGAAGTCGGCTTCGGCCAGCAGGTCCGGCAGCGTCCGCCATTGCGCGCCATAAGCCTGTTCTGCCGCCGGGTTGCGCGAGCGGTTCGCGTACAGCACCTTCATCCCGAAGCCGTGCGCTGCGCGGCGAGCCACCGCACCGCCGATGCGGCCCAGCCCAACGATGCCGAGTGTCTTGTGGTGCACATCGACCCCGAACTGCGCCGGGCCTGACGAAGCGCGCCATTCGCCGCGCCGCGTCGACGCATCCAGTTCCGCGATGCGGCGCGCTGCCGCGAGGATCAACGCGAACGCCAGGTCAGCGGTCGTCTCGGTCACTTCATCGGGCGTATTGCACAGGACGATGCCGCGGCGCGTGAGTTCAGGGACGTCGAAATCGTCGTATCCCGCAGAGACGGTCGACACGGCTTCGAGCAGCGGTGCGGCGTCGAGCAGTTCGGCGGTCAGCTTCAACTTGTTGCCGATCGTGCCGTGGGCGCTCGCGAGCGCATCGAGGAACGCCGCACGCTGGGAATCGGCGTCCGCGAACGTGACGTCGCACCGGGCTTCGAGGAGCTGGAGAACGGCGGCAGGGAGCTTGCGATAGGCGACAACGCGTTGTTTCATTGGGACATCCGGTTCAGGAGCGGGAAGGGGGGGCGTTCAGAAAGGTGGTTACGCTCGGCGCAGGCTCCCAACTTCGAGAAAGCGCTTACTTGCGTTTCACTATAAGTCTCGATAGAATTATCGTCAAGATTATCGATAATCTTTTTAAAGGACATTGCGATGACGGATACGCAGGATGACGGCCAGCCGCGCGGGTTGCGCAAAGGATTGACCAACTACGGTGACGAAGGCTTTTCGCTGTTCCTGCGCAAGGCGTTCATCAAGGGCGCCGGCTATACCGACGACGCACTGTCGCGTCCGATCGTCGCCATCGCGAACACCGGCAGCGCGTACAACCCGTGCCACGGCAACGCGCCGCAACTCGTCGAAGCCATCAAGCGCGGCGTGATGCTGGCGGGCGGCCTGCCGGTCGAATTCCCGACGATTTCGATCGCGGAAAGCTTTTCACATCCAACCAGCATGTATCTGCGCAACCTCATGTCGATGGACACCGAGGAGATGATCCGTGCGCAGCCGATGGATGCGGTCGTGCTGATCGGCGGCTGCGACAAGACCGTGCCGGCGCAACTGATGGGCGCCGCGGCCGCCGGCGTTCCGGCGATCCAGCTCGTGACAGGCGCGATGCTGACCGGCTCGCATCGCGGCGAGCGCGTCGGCGCGTGCACGGACTGCCGCCGTTTTTGGGCGAGCTTCCGCGGCGACCAGATCGACGCGGATGAAATCGATGCGGTGAACAACCAGCTGGTGGCGACCGTCGGCACCTGTTCGGTGATGGGCACCGCGAGCACGATGGCTTGCATCGCCGAGGCGATGGGCATCATGCTGCCGGGCGGTGCATCGCCGCCGGCGGTCAGCGCCGATCGCATCCGCATCGCCGAGCGCACCGGCGCCCAGGCGGTGGCGATGATCGGCGCGAATCTGACGCCTGCGAAAATCCTCACGCCGAAAGCGATCGAGAATGCGCTGCGCGTGTTGCTGGCAATCGGCGGCTCGACCAACGGCATCATCCATCTGACGGCGATCGCCGGGCGCCTCGGCATCAAGATCGACCTCGATGCGCTCGACCGGATGGCGCGCGAGACGCCGGTGCTGGTCGATCTGAAACCGTCGGGGCGGCACTACATGGAAGATCTGCATCGCGCGGGCGGACTGACCACCGTCATGCGCGAAATGAAGGCGCTCCTGCATCTCGATGCATTGACGGTCACCGGCCGCACGCTGGGCGAAGAACTCGATGCTGCACCGGCGAGCTTCGCGCAGGACGTCGTGCGGCCATTCAGCCAGCCGGTTTTTCCGCAAGGGGGCATCGCAGTCCTCCATGGCAATCTGGCGCCGGGCGGTGCGATCATCAAGCAGTCCGCGGCGAATCCTCAATTGATGGAACACGTTGGTCGCGCCGTCGTGTTCGAGAATGCCGAAGACCTCGCGCGGCGCATCGATGATCCGGAGCTGGATGTCGAGGCGCACGACGTGCTGGTGCTCAAGCAGATCGGTCCGGTCGGTGCGCCCGGCATGCCCGAGGCGGGCTACATACCAATTCCGCGCAAGCTCGGACGGCAAGGCGTGAAGGACATGGTGCGCATCTCCGATGGCCGGATGAGCGGGACGGCGGCGGGCACCGTTGTGCTGCACGTGACGCCGGAAGCGGCGATCGGCGGGCCGCTCGCGATCGTACGCACGGGCGACCGGATTCGCCTGAGTGTCGCGAAGCGGTCGATCGAACTGCTCGTAAGCGACGACGAAATCGCCGCGCGTCTCGCAGCATTACCGCCGCGCGAAGCCGAGCCGGACGCACGGGGTTATCGAAAGCTCTTTCTGACGACGATCACGCAGGCCGACGAAGGCTGCGACTTCGACTTCCTGAAGGCAGCCAGAACCGTCGCCATCGTGCCCGGGAACCAACCCTGATGCAAAGGCAGTGCGCGAGGCGCGCATTTCGCGCTACGCTCTGCCGTTTCTATATTTTCGTGGACCTTTCGGTATGAGCAACGCTGTCACCAAAAAACGCGCTGCGAACACGAGCGCGGGGGGCGCAGTAAAGGGCGGGGTGGAGCCGGCTGGCCGCGCGGCTCCCAAACAACGCTCGAAGGCGGCGGCCCCGGTGACGCGCGACCGCAACACCGACGAAACGATGCGGCTTGTGGCGGATCAGCTCGAAGAGCAGATCGTGCTCGGCTTGCTGCATCCGCGCGAACGGCTGGTCGAAGACGACCTCTGCGAGCGCTTCAACCTGAAGCGCCACGTTGCGCGCCAGGTGCTGGCGGAAGTGGAGCGGCGCGGTCTGGTTGAACGCCGCAGACACTTCGGCGCGCTGGTGAAGTCGTTCACCGCGCGCGAAGTCACGGAGTTGTACGCGTTGCGGGAACTGCTGGAAACCGATGCGGCGAAGGGGATCGTCTTTCCAGTCGATGCCGCAAAGCTGGATGAACTCGAACGGATTCAGGCCCAACACGACGCCTGTGCGCTTGCAGGCGATCTGCGCCGCGTGTTCCGCGTCAACATGGCGTTTCATCGCGCGTTTTTCGCGTTGTCGGGCAACCAGGTGCTCGTCGACGCGATTCACGAATACGAACGGCGCACCCACGCGATCCGTTCCGTATCGATCGTATTCCCGCAGTACCTGGAGAAAGCGCGCGCCGAACATCATCAGATGATCGACGCTTTGCGACGTGGCGACCGCGACCGTCTGGTCGCACTGTGCCGCGAGCATCTCGTGCCGTCGCGCGACGCCTATCTCGACGCGTACCACCAGCGCTCGGCGGCGGCCGCGGCGTATGGATCACCGACATCGAATGGAGACATCGAATGAAACGGGTTTTGGTCACCGGCGCAGCCGGCCATATCGGCAGGGTATTGCGCGCCGGCTTGCGCGGCCAGTACCGGTTGCGACTCGCAGACATCGCTCCACAAGCCGAGGCAGGCGAGGGTGAAGAAGTCGTCACGGCCGACATTACGCGGCTCGCGGCTCTGTTGCCGGTGATGGAGGGTGTCGACGTGGTCGTGCATCTCGCCGGTATCCCCGACGAAGACCGATGGGAAAAGATCCGCGACATGAACATCGAAGGCTGCTACAACGTTTTCGAAGCCGCGCGGCAAGCCGGCGTCAAACGCGTGGTGTTCGCGAGTTCCAATCACGCGGTGGGATTTCATCGACGCGACAGGATGATCGACGCTGCCGTCGCGCCGCGGCCGGACAGCCGCTATGGCGTATCGAAGGTGTTCGGCGAAGCGCTCGGACGGATGTACGCGGACAAGCACGGCATGTCGGTCGCATGCATGCGGATCGGCTCCTTTCGGCCCGACGACAGGCCGACGGCGCCGCGGCACCTCTTCACGTGGATCAGCCATCGCGACATGGTGCAGTTGACGAAGCGCTGCATCGATCACCCCGACTACCACTTCGTGACCGTCTATGGCGAGTCGGGCAATGCGCGCAACCGCTGGGACAATGCGAATGCGCGGTGGCTCGGCTATGTGCCGGAGGACGACGCCGAACGATATGCCGCGCAGATTGTGGCGACAGGGCAGACAGAAGACCCGCGCGAGGCGCTCTTTCACGGCGGCTTCGGCTGTCTCGTGGAGTTCGACGGGGACACGGAGCGGATCGACTAGGAGCGGGTGCGCACCCGGCGGTCGCCATTCCTCAATGCTCCGCGTTATAGTATGCGGCACAGGGAAGGCGCGATCGTGCGCCTCGACACCGGGCAGGCTGCAAGTTGACCACAGAAACAAAGAAAAGAGCGCCGCGTCGCAAATCGAATGCAATTTCCGTGTTGGACGTGGCACGCGCGGCGGGCGTATCCACCGCGACCGTTTCGCGCGTGTTGAATGGCAACGCGACGGTAGCGGCCGAACTGCAGAACCGCGTGCGGGAGATCGCGCAGGCACTTGGCTACACGCCGCACGCCGCGGCACGCGCGCTGGCGTCCCAGCGCTCGAAGACGATCGGCGCGGTGATCCCGTCGCTGGAAAACCAGAACTTCGCGATTGGCGTGTTCGCGCTGCAAAAGCGCATCGGGGAAGCCGGCTATACGTTGCTGCTTGGCTGTTCGTACTACGACCAGGAGGACGAACTGAAGCAGGTGCGCGCGCTGATCGCGGACGGCATTGCCGGGCTCATGCTCGTGGGCCGCAACCACTCGCCCGCGCTCTATGAACTGATCGAAAAGGAGCAGATTCCGCTCGTCAACGGCTGGACCGTCGATCACGATCATCCCTATGTCGGGTTCGACAATGTCGCGGTGGGCCGGCGACTCGCCGAGTATCTGCTCGATCTCGGGCACGTGCGCTTCGGCATGATTACACAGATGACGCAGCACAGCGATCGTGCCGCCGATCGCATTATCGGCGTGCGCGCGGCACTGCAGTCGCGCGGCCTGCAATTGCGCCACGAGCATCTGATCGAGATGCCGCACAGGATCATCGAAGGCCAGATGGCGATGAAGGCGCTCATGCAGGGCCCCGAGCGTCCGACGGCCGTGATCTGCGGCACCGATCTGCTTGCGATAGGCGCGTTGGCGGAGGCGCGCGAGGCGGGCATCGACGTGCCGGGCGAGCTATCGATCGCGGGCATCAACGACATCGAATTTTCCAGCTTCACGACCCCGCCACTGACGACCATGCGGCTCGCAGCCGATGAAATCGGCGCGCGCAGCGCCGAGTATCTGCTTGCACGGATCGAAGGACGGCCGGTGAGTTCGCAGAACATCGTGCCGACCGATCTGATCGTGCGTGGTACGACTGCCCGTCCTCGCAGCAGCTAGACCGTACGCGCACGCTGGCCTTGCAGCGCAGGGCCGCGGTGCAGTCTGGACAGTCGCTCTATCGACACGCGTCGATAAAACGCGCGCGCCTCGGCTTCAATACGAGCATTGCCAGCGCGGCGGTGGTCAGATCGAGCGCAATGGCGCAACCGAACACCGGCACCCAGCTACCCGTTTGCTGATGCAGCAGCGCGGCCAGCGGGCCGCCGAAGATCGAGCCGACCCCGAACGAGAGGTAGAGCCAGCCGTAGTTCGCGGTGGCATGACGGGCACCGAACGTGTCGGTCAGGGTTGAAGGGAACAGCGAAAAGATTTCGCCCCAGCCGAAAAACACCACGCCGGACAGCAGCACAAACAGGACCGCGTTATCGCGCGTCAGCAGCCAGAGCGTCATGGCCACGCCTTCCAGCGCGAAGGCAAAACACATCGTGTTTTCGCGCCCCAGACGATCCGATATCCAGCCAAACAGCGGACGGGTGAGACCGTTCGTGAAGCGGTCGATCGTCAGTGCCAGAGGCAGCGCGGCGAGCCCGAACACCAGCATGTTGCTGAGCCCGAAGTCGGCGGCAAAGCTGGCCATCTGCGACGTGACCATCAGGCCTGAGGTGGACATCATCGTCATCATCGCGAACATCAACCAGAACAGCGGTGTCCTGAGCATCGCGGATGGGCGGTAGTCGCGCGTCGCGGCCATTGTCACGGATACTGCGGCACCGACGCTCACAGGCGCCGGCGCCGCGCGCAGGCCCTGCGATGCGACGAAGCCGACTGCGGCAAAGACGATGCCGAAGAGCCGCAACGTCAATTCGACGCCGTGAGCCGCAAGCGATGCCGAGACCGGAAAGGTCGTGACGATCGCGCCCATACCATAGCCCGCTGCCACCGCGCCTGCGGCGAAGCCGCGTTGATCAGGAAACCAGCGGACCACAAGCCCCACCACGCCGACGTAGACGATGCCGGTACCGAGGCCGCCGATGCCGCCATATGCGAGGTACAGCATCGACGTAGTGTGCGCATACGAAGCCAGCACCCAGCTCAGGCCTGTCAGCACCGTACCGATCGAGACCAGCCTGCGCGGTCCGAAGCGATCGGTCAGCGACCCCTGGAACGGTGAAGAGAATGCCTGCAGCAGCACCAGCAGCGAGAACGTCACCTGCAGCTCCGGCAGCGCGACGCCGAGCTTTGCCATGAGCGGCTTTGTCATCAGAGTCCATACATATTGCGGACTTGAAATCGTCATCATGCAAACAAGGCCGAGACCGAGCTGGATCCAGCGGGTATGCGCCGCTGTTCGCGCGGTGGGAGAGGCGACGGCATTCAAGGATCGCGTGGGGGTGTTCATCATGTTTCTCCGCTTCGGATTGACGTATCGACAAATGGACGAACGTGCGCCGTCCCTTCCGCCGGCGCGAACGCTGGCGGTGTCGTCTATTCAACAGGGTGCGCGCGGGGCGACTGCCCGCTGTCTGACACACTCGCTACCAGCCAGCCGCGGCCCCATCGCTGCGCGGGTCGTAGCCTGCCTCCAGACATCCGTTGCCGTGCCGGACGATCGCCCCCGCGTGGCCCATTGCTTCGTCATACGACCGCATCACCTCGACGTCATGGCCGAGACGACGCAGCGTATCGATCGTGTCGTCGGGAAACCGCGCCTCCAGCTTGAGTGTTTCGCTGGTTTGCCCCCAGGTCCGGCCCAGCAGCCAGCGAGGCGCATCGATAGCGGCTTGCGGATTCCAGCCGAAGTGCGCGATGCGCGAAAACACGGCGCTTTGCGATTGCGGCTGGCCGTCGCCGCCCATGTTTCCGTACACCATCGTGCGTCCATCGGCGAAGCGCGCGAGAGCCGGGTTCAGCGTGTGAAAAGGTCGTCGACCCGGCATCAGCGGATTGCGCGCAGAGGGATCGAGTGAGAAGCTGCAGCCGCGGTTTTGCCAGTTGATTCCCGATTCCGGAAGCACGATCCCGCTGCCGAACTCGTGATAGATGCTCTGGATATAGCTGACGGCCACGCCGGCGGCGTCGGTCACGCCGAGCCACACGGTGTCGGCCGGTCCGGGACCGCGACCCCACGGGGCTGCCGAAGACATCGAAAGCCGCTCGGCCATCGCGTCGAGCACACGCGGCGCAAGCAGCGCCTGTGGGTCGATCTCCATGTGATCCGGGTCGGTGATGTGTTTGTCGCGTACGGCGAACGCGAGCTTGGTTGCCTCCACGCATGCGTGGACATACTCGGGCCCGAGCGGATCCATATCGTCGCGGAGCACACGGTCAAGCACGCCGAGAATCAGCAGCGATACAAGCCCTTGCGTCGGCGGCGGCATGTTGTAGATCGTGCCCAGCGAATGCGCGAGTGCCAGCGGCGTGCGCAGCCGTGCGCGATGCTGTTCGAGGTCTGCCAGCGACAAGGGACTCTCGAGCGCACGCAGGTCGGCGGCGATGCTGCGTGCGAGGTCGCCCTGGTAGAAGTCGTCGAGACCCGCGTGGGCAAGACGCTCGAGCGTCGCGGCGAGGCGCGGCTGGACAAAGCGCTCACCGATAGCCGGCACGCCCGGTATTTTGTCGCCCACGAGAAACGTCTCGGCGAACCCGGCGACGGGTTCGAGTTCACGCCGCTTCAGCGCGACGCATTCGGACTGGCTGCGCGTGACCGGAATGCCGCCGCGTGCGTAGGCGATCGCGTCTTCCAGCAGTCGGGCGACCGGGAGCCTGCCGTCGAGCGTGTCTGTCGACCAGCGATGTGCGAGCGCCCAACCCGACACCGTGCCGGCGACGGTGTTCGCCGCCAACGGTCCACGAAACGGGATGGATTGGAGCCCCAGCGCGCGATAGGCGTCGATGGAAGCCTCCGATGCCGCCGCTCCGCACGCCTCGATGCCGACCGGATCGCCGCCTGGCGCGGAGATCAGCCAGAAGCCGTCCCCACCAATGCTGTTCATGTGCGGATACGCTACCGCGATGGTTGCCGCGGCGGCAATCATCGCCTCGACGGCGTTGCCTCCTTCGCGCAGGATCGCGAGTGCGCTCTGCGAAGCGAGCGCGTGCGGTGCGACCGCCATTCCGCGGATGCCGCGCGCCGGATTTCGAAATTCTGCCGACATGTTTCCTCTCTCAATCGATCAATTGCTATACGCTCAAACGCTGTGGGTTCGCGTGATTACGTGATACTTCCCATACACAGCGGGGCCTGCATCAGCGGGAAGCAACTGCGGTGCTCCAGCCGGCTCTCTCTTCCACCCACGCGGCAAGCGATAGCAACGCGGCATCGCGCTGACTCGCACCCACCAGCTGCACGCCAAGCGGCAGCCCCCCCGGACCAAAGCCAACCGGCAATGTGATCGCCGGCACGCCGAGGAAGGTCCAGGGCGTGCAGAACGCTGCATCGCCCGTATAGTCGAGGCCGCGGGGCGCCTCGCCTGATGCAGGCGCAACCAGCAGCGCGTCCAGTGTTGCCGCTTCGGTGAGCCACCGATCGAAGCGACGCGCCATGAGCACCTGCAATGCCTTCGCATTCGCATACCCGGTCGCAGGAAGCGTTCGTCCTTGCGCGACCAGAGCCGTCATCGGCGCGCTGACAAGCGCCGGCGAACGGTCTACCAGTTCGCCATGCGTCAGCGCCGCTTCAACCGCGAGCAGGATCGATGCATGCTGCGCAGCGTCAACCAGTTCGACAGGCAGATCGGCGTCGACGATTTCTGCGCCATCCGCCCGCAGACGTTCGGCGAGTTGATCCAGCACTTGTTGTTGCGCTTCGTCGATCGGGCCGCCGATCTGCTCGCGCAACACGCCGATGCGTGGCGGCCGCCTCGCCGCATCGCCGTGGCCATGCCCCTGGCGACTCACATGCGTGGTATGTGGATCGTCCGCATCGGTGCCCGCCACAATTCCCAGCACATGAACTGCATCTGCGACATTGGTGGTGAAGATACCGAGGTGATCGAGCGACCCGGACAACGGCAACACGCCAGTCCGGGCAATCGTGCCGTAACTCGGCTTCACCCCGACCACACCGCAATACGCGGCGGGACGGATGACGGAGCCAAACGTCTGCGTACCGAGCGCGAGCGGCACGATGCCTGCCGCTACCGCAGCAGCCGAGCCGCTCGACGAGCCGCCGGGCGTGTGATCGTGATTCCATGGGTTGGTCGTAGCGCCGGGGTGACGCCATGCGAACTCAGTGGTGACCGTTTTGCCGAGTATCGTGGCACCGGCTGCGCGCAAACGCGCGACTATCCATGCGTCCTTGTCGGGTCGGCGCCCTTCGTAGGCCGGCGATCCGTACGCGGTGGGCATATCGGCCGTATCGATCAGGTCCTTCACGCCGACGGGCACGCCCGCAAGCGGCGCCTCGGAACTGGCACGATTGACGATCGGCGATGCCGGCAGATGGATAAACGCTCGCAACGCGGGCTGCAGCCGTTGCGCGGCATCGAATGCCTGTCCGACAGTCTGCTCGACGGTGCGCGTTCCCGCGCGAATCGCGTCACGGATTTCGCGGATGTTAGGGGAGGGGAAAGGAAGGCTCATTTGTCGGCAAGTGTTTGATGAATGACGTTCAGCGCGATGAAGGTGTCGTATTTCGGCTGCTGCTTCAGGTCACCGGGTGCGATCTGCGTATCCATGGCGACCGTCAGGGCTTACGGAGTGGTGTCGAACAAGATTTAGATGCAAATTACAACAATTGAAATATACACGCGAGTTCAATTTGCACGAAGCGTGCCATCGTGCGGCACCCCCGTACGCGACGGAGAATCGCTACTTTTCAGTCGTCGTGAGCACGATGCGATGTTCAGGAAGTGGGCAGCAGTGCGCCAGGAAGGTGCGTCGCGCACCACGAAATCGGCAGAGCCCCGCTTCCGGGCGAAATGCGAATGTGTGGCGCCGAAACATATTGGCGGAATACTCAGGAGGCCATATCGGTGTGTGGGTGTTCGACTTCGGGTGCCGATTCCGGAGACGAGTGCGCCGAGCGCAGCGGCAAGTGCCTGACGTGTTTGCCTGGACGGGAGTTGCCATGTGATGGCACATTTCGTGCTGAAAATCGCATAAAATTCAATTGTTGCAATTTGCAAGCGAATCAGCGTGGGCTGAAGGGGAGAACAGCATGTCGAAGGCGCCGTATCCAAGACTGGAGCATTTGAACTTCCGCCTCGATGTACTAAGCGCGTTGGCCAAGAGCGTGGCGTCGGACATCTACGAAGCGGAGTGCGGTGTGACCCTGCGCGACCTGCGCGTGTTGCGCTTCGTCGACATGCAGCCGGGCATTTCCCTCAGTCCTCTGATCGAACTCACCTACCTTGAAAAGACGCTGGTTTCGAAGCTGGTCACTACGCTAGCCAGACGCGGCTTGCTGACGCGCTCCACCGGCACGACGGATGCACGCATCATTAACCTGAACTTGACCAGCAAGGGCAAGGCAATTGTGAGGAAGGCCGATCGGATCGGCAAGACGTTCGACCAGCAGCTCATGTCCGTTCTGTCGGCGGAGGAAAAGCAAGTGCTTTATCGTTGCATCGACAAGCTTACGGAACACGTCGAAGAGGGCGGTGAATGGACGTTGCCGTCGACACGGCGCAAGCGCACCGCCTGAATCATTTTTGTCATTTATTGTTCAAGGTTCGGTTTTCTAAGCAAAGCGAGCTGACTGTCAGAGGAATCACCGCAAGCGCGCGGTGCGGGGTGGTTGTCAAGATAACAAAAGCGTAATCCGGGGGTAAGAGTCGGGTAAAGGCACGTCTACAACAATGGGAACCGTAGTACGAGCCTTTCACCACGTTTCTCTGGAGACACATCATGAAACTGCTTACCGCCATCGCGCTTGCAGCACTCAGTCTGCCATTCGGTGCCAATGCGTTTGCGCAAACGTCGACATCCGGTCTCACGCGAGCCGAAGTGCGCGCCCAGCTCGTTGAGGCTGAAGCGGACGGGTTGGTGCCTGCGCCAAAGAACGACTATCCGCCGAGTGCACAGACTATCGCGCGCAACCGGGAAGTCTATGCGCTCCGGCATCAGGAGAGCGCCCAGACTGCTTCTGCGTCGGCTAGCGCGTCGCGGACGTCCGATGGGTCCGCGGGGGACTGATCACCCTCCAGATGAAAAGGTATGCATGTACCGCACTTCCGGAATGAGCATCCACACGGTGCGCTCGGCGCCTTCGATGTCGAAGTTGCCGAGCAATGCTTTTAGTGTGCCCGTGCGCAGTTCCGACTGGACAAACGGTCTCGGCAAGTGGGAGATGGGCCCAGACCAGCCAGTGCTGACTGCTTTACTGAGCGCACGTTGTACGAGGTAAAGATCGGGCGTACTGCGACTCGATGAGCCCCCTGCGCGTCGCTGAACTCCCGGTGGCGATACGCCGGGTTGCCTGGCTGCAGCTGCAACCTTGGCGTCTAAAGAGCCGCACTGTCGGGCGAGCGCAACGTGTTGGTCCGCTTCTCTCTCCGGTCGAACTGTTGCCGTGCGATTTCCATTTCGGTCATGTGAGTCTCAACCCAATCCCAGATTCCGCAGATCTTGTCCAGAAGGCTGCGTCCGAGCGGCGTTAGTCGATAGTCGACCCGCGGCGGTATCACCGGATGCACGTAGCGCGAAATCAGCCCATCGCGTTCGAGCTGGCGCAGCGTCTTGGTGAGCATCTTCTGGCTGACGCCATCGATGTGCTCGCGCAGTCGAGAAAAACGCATCTCGCCGTGCGTCCCAAGCGCATCGATCACCAGGATGGTCCACTTATCGGCGATCTGCTCAATGATGTTGCGCGCAAGGTCGTCGGTTTTTTTCTGCGCACTGTCTTCGGCGCAAGGCCCGTCGTAGCAATTTGTTTCCATGGGGAAAGTATGAAACCGTCAAGTGCCTTCTTGTGATCGCCAGATGCGGCTGAAATAATCGTCTCGCGTGCTCGCTCAGGCGGCACGCCATAGTTCCTCGGACCGCATCCGACATGGGCGCGGTTGGTCAATCAACGAGCATCGCATGACTATTGAAACACTCGCAATTGAAGGTTTGTCGACGCCTGTTTCGCGCATCGGCCTCGGTACATGGGCGATCGGCGGATGGATGTGGGGCGGCACCGATGAAAAGGAATCGATCGCGGTGATCCGACGGGCACTTGACAGCGGCATCAACCTGATCGACACGGCGCCCGTGTACGGGTTCGGCGCATCGGAGGAGATTGTCGGCAAAGCGCTTGCGGATGGCTATCGCCACAAGGCGGTCATCGCGACCAAGGTCGCACTTGAATGGCGCGACGGCAAAGTATTTCGCAACTCGACGCCGGCACGCATTCGTCAAGAAGTCGAGGATACGCTTCGGCGCTTGCGAATCGATTACATCGATCTGTATCAGGTGCACTGGCCCGACTCGTTGGTGCCGATCGAGGAGACCGCCGCAGTGCTGAATGATCTGCGCAAGGAGGGAAAGGTTCTGGCCCTGGGCGTCAGCAACTTCTCGACTCAGGAGATGGACGTGTTTCGACGGGTTGCTCCGCTGTCGACCGCACAGCCGCCTTACAACCTGTTTGAACGCGACATCGACGGCGACGTGCTGCCGTATGTCAGGCAGCACGGACTGGTGGCGCTCGCGTACGGCGCGTTGTGCCGCGGACTGCTCGCTGGTCGCGTCGATGTCAATACGAGGTTCGGCGGTGACGATCTGCGTCTGCACGACCCCAAGTTCCTGATGCCGCGCCGCGAGCAATACGTCGCAGCGGTCAAGGCGCTCGATGTGTTTGCCCGAAAAACCTTCGGTAAATCCGTGCTCGCGCTCGCGGTGCGCTGGGTGCTGGATCGCGGACCGACGATCGCGCTGTGGGGCGCGCGTCGTCCTGCGCAACTGGATGGCGTCGAAGACGTCTTCGGCTGGCGCCTCGATGCGAACGCGTTCGCGCAGATCGATTCGATCGTCGGGCAGTACGTCAAGGATCCCGTCGGACCCGAATTCATGGCGCCACCGCAACGCGTTCGGGTTGCGTAGCACAGGGGAGATCGAACATGCGAACCACTCGACGATCTTTCATCATGCATATCGCGGGCATCGCTGCTGTCGCGGTGGTTAGCCGCCCGGTGCTCGCGGCGCCCATGCTACTCGACGAAACCGATCCTTCGGCGCAGGCGCTGGGATACACAGCCGACGCGACGCACGTCGACCGGGCGAAATATCCGCGCTTCAATGAAAAGCAGCGCTGCGGAAATTGTCAGTTCTACCAGGGCAAGCCGAGCGATGCGAGCGCTCAATGTGCGTTATTCGGCGCAAAGCAGGTGAGTGGCAACGGATGGTGTAACGCGTACCAGTCCAGAGCATAAAACGTGGGACCTGAGACAGACCGTTACGGCGCGCGGCCGTTGAGTGTCGCGAGCCCGTCAACGCCAGGGAGTCAGCAAATGGAATTGATAGTGAATGGCGTTCACCACACCGTCGACGCGGACGCGAACATGCCGCTGTTGTGGGCGCTCCGCGATCTTCTAGGTTTGCACGGCACCAAGTTCGGTTGCGGTGTGGGTGCATGCGGGGCGTGCACGGTGCACCTGGACGGTGTCGCCGTGCGGTCATGCGTGACAGCGTTGGCGGACGCGCACGGCAAGGCCGTGACCACCATTGAAGGGCTCAGCAGGAACGGCGACCATCCGGTACAACGCGCGTGGAAGGCCGCCAATGTACCGCAGTGCGGCTACTGTCAGCCGGGTCAGATCATGCAGGCGGCATCGCTGCTAAAGCAGACGCCGAAGCCGACCGACGAGCAGATTGTCGAAGCGATGTCCGGCAATGTCTGCCGTTGCGGCACCTATCAGCGCATCAAGGCGGCGATCAAAGCCGCAGCGGAGACAGCGTGATGAGCGAAATCGTCAATCTGAGCCGGCGCCGGATCCTGCAGGGCACGTTGGCCGGTGGCGTGGTGCTAGGCATGCGGGTCGGCGGCGTCAATATGGCATTTGCGGCGAGTGGTTTGCCACAAGCGGCTAATGCGCGCGGTGTCTTTGCACCGAACGTTTACGTATCGGTCTCGCCCTCTGGAGAGATCATTCTGGTCGCGCATCGCTCCGAGATGGGCACTGGCATTCGCACCAGCCTTGCGATGATCCTCGCTGACGAGCTTGACGCCGACTGGCAGACGGTCAAGGTGGTGCAGGCGCAAGGCGACGCCAGGTACGGCGATCAGAATACCGATGGTTCGCGCAGCATTCGTCAATTTTTCCAGCCCCTGCGCGAAGCAGGAGGTAGCGCGCGGCAGATGCTGATTGCGGCCGCTGCGGCCCGGTGGCGGGTTGCACCCGGCACCTGCCATACCGAGCCGGGTCATGTCGTGCACACGGCCAGCAAGCGGCGCCTGCCATATGGCGCACTGGCCGAGGCCGCCTCGCGGCAGCCGGTGCCGGGTCGCGACACGCTGCGCCTGAAGGATGAAGACAGCTGGCGCTACATCGGCAAGTCGCTGCCGATCGTCGATCTCGATGACATCGTTCGTGGCCGCGCGACGTATGGCATCGATGTCGTGCTCCCCGGCATGACATACGCCTCGATCGAGCATCCTCCGGTTTATGGCGCGACCCTCAAAAGCGTCGACGCCGCTGACGCGATGAAAGTGCCCGGTGTGCTGCAGATCGTCCGCATTCCTCTCGCGTCTTTGCCCGCCGGCTTTCGACCGCTCGGCGGCGTCGCGGTGGTCGCGACGAACACGTGGGCCGCTGTGCAAGGGCGGAAAAAGCTGAAGCTCGAATGGGATGCGGGCGCTAACGGGTCGTACGACAGTGCGGCGTACCGCCAGACGCTCGAAGATACCGCGAGGCGACGCGGCAAAGTGGTTCGCAGCAACGGCGACACGGGCGCTGCGCTGCAGAGCGCTACGCAGCGGATTGCCGCAGATTACTTCGTGCCGCACCTGGCGCACGCCGCGATGGAGCCGTTGGCGGCCACTGCGTCCTGGGCGAACGGCACGGTCGAGATATGGACCGCGACACAAAACCCGCAGCAGGCACGCTCGACCGTCGCGCAGGTGCTCGGTCTGCCGGAGTCGGCAGTGACCATCAACGTCACGTTGCTGGGCGGCGGATTCGGTCGGAAGTCCAAGCCCGACTATGTGGCGGAGGCGGCGTTCCTGTCGCGCGAGGTCCGCGCACCGGTCAAGCTCACATGGACGCGCGAAGACGATCTGCGAAGCGACTATTACCACGCAATCTGTGCGCAGCACATGGAAGGCGCCCTCGATGCACAAGGCAAAACCATCGCGTGGTTACACCGGACCGTGTTCCCGTCGATCGGCTCGACCTTCACCCCGAAAGTGGTCTACGGTTCAGCTGGTGAGCTCGGGCAGGGCGTGACCGACATACCCTGGGACATCGCCAACATCCAGTGCGAGAACGGCGCCGCGACGGCGCACACGCGCATCGGCTGGTATCGCTCCGTGTACAACATCCCGCACGGATTTGCCGTTGGGTCGTTCGTCGACGAACTCGCGGCGGCGGCGAGGCAGGACCCCGTGCAGCACCTGCTGACGCTGCTGGGGGCGCCGCGTCACGTCGATCTGCAGGCGCTTGGGGTCGATTACCCGAACTATGGCGCGTCGATGGAAGAGTATCCGATCGATACGGCACGTTACGCCGCAGTGATCCGGGCGGCCGCGGTGCGCTCCAGCTGGTCGACCGCTTTGCCGGCGCGGCACGGACGCGGCATCGCCGTCCATCGCAGCTTTCTGAGTTATGTTGCCGCTGTGGCCCAGGTCGAGGTGGCGGACGACGGCTCAGTGCGCGTGACGCGTGTCGATCTCGCGGTCGACTGCGGGCGCGTGGTCAATCCCGACCGGGTCGTCGCACAGTTCGAAGGCGCGGTGGTCATGGCGCTCGGCAATACGCTATACAGTGAACTCAGTTTCCGGAATGGGGCGCCGGAGCAATCGAACTTCACCGATTACCGGGTTGCCCGCATCGACTCAGTACCGGAAACGCACGTCTATGTCGTGCCGAGCGAAGCGCCGCCGGGTGGCGTCGGCGAGCCAGGGGTGCCGCCCACGTCGGCCGCGATCTGTAACGCGATCTTCAATGCGACCGGCAAGAGGATTCGTGCGTTGCCGGTGGATACCGGGCTGTTGAAGCGCGCGTAGTCCCTGGTTGTGGAGAATTGCACGGGCGGGCTCTGGCGGCGAACCTTCCGTGCAGTCGCGCGTTGCCCGTCGCCCGCTACTTCCCGTGCCTGCGCCTCTTGCCGGCCCTTTGGCAATCATGCGCATCACCCCGCTACCCTTATTGCGACAGAGCCTCTGCCGCGACGTTGTCGCAGACCTTGAGGAAGCAGCGGACCGCTGGCGGCAAGTCCATGCCGCTGCGCCATGCAACGCCGAGATCCGTCGTACTGCACCGATCAGCGAGATCGCGCACCTCGATCCGTCCGCCCTCCAGCGACCATGGGCGATACATTGCATCGCATGCGATCGCCATCGCCGCGCGCGACGCGACGAGGCTGCGCGCCGCCTCGACTGAAGCGGTTTCAAACAGGATTTTCGGCGTAAGGCCGGCTTCCATCCAGGCGCGCGAGACCGACCGGCCAAGCTCCTCGCTTCTCAAGGCGACCAGCGGTCCGTCGGCGACGTCGCGCAAATGTACCGATTTCGCCTCGAGCAGGGGGTGCCCGGCATGCAGCCACAGACGGTTTTTCGATCTTGCGAACACCCGATGCGCGAGTGCGTCGGTGGCCTCCAGGTTTGATACGGCCAGCATGGCAACGTCGAGACCGCCGCTCAGCAGCTTGCTCTCGAGTTCCGAACGCTGATCCTCCAGCACCGAGACTTCTACGGCGCTGTACATCCGCATGAAGCAGGGCAGCACACCTGCCAGCCCGCACCCCGCAGCCATCGGCGATACGCCGAGGCGCAGTCGGCCCGAGACGCTGGCGCGGCCGCGATTGATCGAGCGGGGAATGTCGTCGAGCGTCGCCATGATCTGGCGGGCGCTTTTCAAAAAGCGGTGGCCTTCGTCCGTAAGGCTTACACCGGTGGGGAGGCGTTCCAGCAACGCGATGCCAAGCTGCTGTTCGAGACCCTTGATCGCATCGGTGACGGCCGATTGGGTCACATGCGTCGCGAACGCTGCGCGCGTGATCGATCCGGTCTCGGACACGGCGATGAAGTAACGAATCTGTCGAATCGAAATGTTCATCCGGGACGCTGCCGCGGGACTGGGCATGTTGTCAGCGAGCATGGCTTTCATTCGGGCTCCAGATTGCCGGCGCGCTCGAGGCCGTATTGCAGGCCCTCTGTCTCGAGTTCGCATGCTTGTGCCGGCGGCTGCGCAGGATCAGGCAGCGGCCTCGCGCACTGTTGGGTCTCATGAGCCGGGATTCGTTCCAGACTGTCGTGTACTAGCGACTCGACGGTAATGGCGCGGCGCGCCGTGGCAACGGTCTTTTCATGGACGTTCAACGTTGCTGGCGCCTCTATTTGGCTTTTCCCCTTAGCCAGTGCAATCGTCATGCGTTAAGACTCTGCGATCAAGTTGTAACAACAACAATCAAGGTGATTTTCGATGTGGGACAGCAAATAACAAACAGCAAAGAACAAACAGCAAAGAACGTACCAAACTCAACGTTGCGCCCGAGGACGCTGTAACGGACTAACGGTAGCGCCCCGCCACTTGATTGTGTCAAGCAGCATGAAATCATCGGTAAGCCATCCGTAGTAGTGCGTAGCGGCACCAATATAGGGCGTCATTGCACACGAATGACGTTCGACGGAACCAGAAATGGGCGGGGGAGCGGAGCGCAGACGGAAACACCGACGCATCGCGGCCACGTTGACCGGTTCACCCCATTGGCTCTTCGGGGTATCGAATAAATCGATGGCGGGCACCGATTTATACGATTTGAGGCGTTCATTTTTTTGCCTTTTAATCAGCTCGACGGTTCTCTGCCCTGGTCAGCTTTGCTTCGGAACGATTGTCTACCGGAACCCGGTTGAACCGACTCTACCCACGTTTTTGCCGTGCAAGCTAACTGGAGCTTCTTTAGATGAAAGTCCCGACGATGTCCACGATCCGACTTCGCAAGCATGCGCGTGTCCTCGCCAGCATGCTCGCTGCCTGTGCTTTTGGGTTCACCCATCCAGCCGGTGCCGCGCCGCTACAACCCATCGAATTTTCCGAGGCTGTTCATAACCTCGGGTATATCGACCTCTATGTGGCGCAGCACGCAAAGATTTTCGAAAAGTACGGCCTGACGTTGCATTTGACGGCGGCGGGCGGCGACACGCAGGCCTTCGCCGCGGTACTCGGTAAGACTGCGCAGTTCGCCGTCGGGGATCCGACCATGGTTGAGATGTCACGTGAGCGTGGCGGCCCGGGTATCGTGGTGGGTACGCTAGTGCAGCGTGCCCATTATTTTGGCGTATCGAAGACGGTGGCGCCGATTACCGATCCCAGGCGCTTCAAGGGGCTGACGCTGGTCACGTCACCAGATCCGAACACGGAGTACAGCGTCACGAAGAAGCTGCTGCAGGACAATGGTCTGAAAGTCGGGACCGACACGAAGATACTCGAGGTGGCCCCAGGCACGGAAATCGGCGCAATGCTCGCGGGCCGCGCCGACGTCGCGTTCGCCCAACAGCCGAACGTGGCGGCCGCTATCGCGCAAGGGGCGAAGGTGGTGTTCGACTTCTCGAGCTATATGGGACCGTTCTGCAATACCGGGATCATGGTGCTGCCTGAGTATGCCAAGGCGCATCCTGAGGTTGTGCAGGCGCTGGTCAACGCTCTGGAGGAGGCGGCCCGTCTCACTTATGCGAAACCCGCGTATGCGAAGGAGGTCGCGCGCGCAGAGTTCCCGGACCTGCCGGCGGATGTGGTGGACCGTGCAATCGACATGGAGTTGCAGTACAGGATTCCGGCCCAGACGATTCCTGTTGACCAGAAGCAGTGGGATAAGCTGATCACGATGCAGAAGTACCTTGGCAACGTAAGGGGATCGCTGTCCTTTAACGATATTGTTGACAGCAGCTTTGCCGCCAAGGCGGTCAAGACTGTCACGGCGGGCGCTGGCGTGGCGGTGGCGGAGGCCAAATGAGCACGGCGGCCGCGCAAAGGCCTGCGGCGCAAGCGCTGCGGACGGCCCCGACCGAGGGCGCTCCGCTCGCGGCGCACAGGGTCGGCAAATCGTATGGCGAGGATGACGGCGAGCTGAACCAGGTCATCGGTGACATTTCCTTCAGTCTTGGTGCGGGGGAAATCGTCAGCCTGGTGGGCCCGTCCGGTTGTGGCAAGACAACGCTGCTGAACCTGTTGAGCGGGCTTACGCAGCCGACGCGCGGGGCGGTGATGTGGCACGGCGAACCGCTGAAGGATGTGCCCAAGGGCATCGGCTACATGCTGCAGAAAGACATGCTGATGCAATGGCGCACCGCGTTGGCAAACGTCACGCTCGGCCTCGAACTGTCCGGGATGCCCCGCGCGCAGAGCGAGAAAAAGGCGCATGCGATGCTCGGCAAGGTCGGGCTCGCGCCGTATTACGACTATTACCCGTCCGCTTTGTCGGGCGGCATGCGCCAGCGTGTCGCACTTGCGCGCACGCTTGTAACCGACCCCGACGTGATCCTGCTCGACGAGCCGTTCGCCGCGCTCGACTTCCAGACCAAAGTGGTGCTGGAAAGCGACATGGCCAGACTCGTCAGGAGCGAAGGACGCTCCGTGTTGCTGATCACACACGACGTCGAGGAGGCGGTCTCGCTGTCGGACCGTGTGATCGTCCTCACCCACCGACCGTCGCGCATCAAGGAGATCCACGAGATCGACCTGTCGGGCGACCGCAGCGACATGATGGCCGCCCGCGATGCTCCCGGCTTCACCGCCCACGTTCGCGAAATCTGGTCTCAGCTAGACGTGCGCATGGGCGCGCGCTGAAAAGGACATCACTATGCTTGAAGAAACCTGTTCCCAGGCGCCGGTGCAGGCACCGGCGCCCAGCAAACGACGGAGTCTGCTGCGCCGCTGGCGCGGCAGACTCGCCGTGCTCGCCTGCCAGCTTGCGTTGCTGGTCGCGCTGCTCGCGCTGTGGCAATTCGCGACGTCGAGCCAGGCGCTCGCCTTCCTGTTCGGCTCGCCCAGCGAGATCTGGGGCATGCTGGTGAAAATGCAACAGGACGGCAGTCTGCTGCAGGATGCCAGTGTGACCGGCATGGAAACGCTGCTCGGCTTTCTGATCGGCAATGTTATCGGCACCGTACTGGGCCTGTCGCTATGGTACTCACGCTTCGTCTCGAAGGTGATGCAGCCATTCATCGTTGCGCTGGGTTCGATTCCGATTGTTGCACTGGCACCGATCGTGATCATCTGGTTTGGTACCGGGCTCGCGTCGAAGCTCGCGATGTCGACGCTGTCGGTCGTGGTGGTGGCACTCGTGATCGCCTACAAGGGGGCGACCGGCGTCGATGACGATCAGATCAACCTGATGCGTACGCTCGGCGCCGCCAGGCGCCAGATCTTCTGCAAGCTGGTGGTCCCCGCGTCGCTGCGCGATATCTTTGCGGGCCTCAAGCTCACAGTCGGCTTTGCGCTGATCGGCGCGATTCTGGGTGAATTCATGTCGTCGTCCGACGGTCTCGGCCATGCGATCTTCAAGGCCGGCAGCCTTTACATCATTCCCAAAGTATTTGCCGGCGTGGTTGTCACCATCGCGCTCGCGCTCTTCCTGTCGTTTCTCGTCGGCAGGCTCGAGCGCCTCCTCATGCCGTGGCACAACTTTAACTGATCCATTTCATTCGCCGCGCAGTCGCGGGCGGGTGGCACCTGGCAACACCCTAAGGAGCACGTCGTAAGCCATGAGCATCACATCTGTCACTCACCAGATTATCCGCAAGCAGGAACTGAAGTACGCGCTTGCGGCGTCCGACAGCTTCGTCGCCGAAGTCGTGCCCGGAGAGATCTTCGAGGTCGAGACGGAACTGAACATCGGTGGTCACCTGATCACGCATCTCGACGAAAAACTGGATCAGTCGAAAATCACGCTGCCCTTTGTCAACCCGGCCACGGGGCCAGTGCGCCTGCGCGGCGCGAAGCCCGGCGATATGGTCGTGATCGACGTCATCGAAGTCGGCGTCCACGGCCTGGGCTATACGGCGCTGTGGCCGGGCATCGGGATTTTTCCGGATTGGGTCCGAAAGAAGGAATTCGGCATCCAGAACCGCAATGTCGTCGTAAAAGACGGCATCGTTCACTGGAGCGACTCGCTCAAGCTGGAAGCGAAGCCGATGATCGGCGTGATCGGCGTTGCGCCCGTGGCAGGCGGCACGCTCACCGTCGATAACGGTACCCACGGTGGCAACCTGGACATTCAGGAAGTCACGAACGGCAATCGCATCATGTTTCCGGTGTTCCATGAAGGCGCGTACCTGTATTTCGGCGACGTGCACGCGTTGCAGGGCGACGCCGAATGCAACGGCATGGGGGCGATCGAAATTCGTGGCCACCTGAAGCTCAAGGTTGACCTCGTCCGCGCGCCGAGTCGCATGACCTGGCCACGCATCGAGACACCGACGCACATCTGTACCGTCGGCTGCGCGCGGCCACTCGACGATGCCCTGCGCATCGCGTTCGAGGAAATGGTCTATTGGCTGGAAGAGGGGTACGGCATCCCGGGTGCCGAAGCATACATGCTGCTCGGCCAGATCGCGGAAGCGCGCTGTACCCAGATGGTGAACCCGAAATTCACTTATATCTGCAAGGTCGACAAGCGGTACTTGCAGAGGAGATAGAGGAAAGAAGAGGAATGCCGACTTATGCCTATCGTTGCGAAACCTGTGGTCCGTTCGTTGTCGTGCGTCGTGTCGCTGACCGCGACGCGGCCTGTGCTTGCCCCCGGTGCAAGACTATCGCGCAGCGCATGCTGACCATGCCTGCGCTGGCCTTGTTGCCGTCGACGGCGCGCGCCGAACATCGGGTCGACGAACGTGCGGTCTACACGCATCAACATGGAGCGGGGTGCGGCTGTGGGGCGGCCACACAGTCAAGCACCGAATGGCCGGTGGACTGACTCGCAAAGAACGCCGGATGACAGGGGTTTTCCCAACCCGCTTTTCGCCATTGCGATCGACCTGCGATCACTGGATTGCGCAGGTTGATCGTATGTGCATCGCATTGATACGTGGAGGCTTGTCGCATGAATGCAGAACCCGGCAAGATCGCATTGATCACCGGCGCGGGTAGCGGCATCGGCCGTGCAACCGCTCGCAAGCTGTTTCAGCATGGCTACCGCGTGGTGCTCGCTGGACGCAGGAAAGCCCCCCTCGATGCGCTGGTCGACGAACTCAGTCTGGACGATTGGCGCGCCGTCGTGGACACGAATCTGACAGGTGCGTTCCTCTGCACGCGGGCTGCCGTCGCACTGATGAAAACGCAGGTGCCGCGCGGCGGGCGCATCATCAACAACGGCTCGATCTCGGCACACGCGCCGCGTCCGAACAGCATCGCCTATACGGCCACCAAGCATGCCATCAGCGGCCTGACCAGGTCGACATCGCTCGATGGGCGAAAGTACGACATCGCCTGCGGACAGATCGACATCGGTAACGCTCTTACCGAATTAGCCGCGCGCATGGCAAAGGGCGTGATGCAGGCCAACGGTGAGATTGCTGTGGAGCCGCTGATGGATGTCGAGCACGTCGCCGGTGCGGTCCTTTACATGGCCGGGTTGCCGCTCGATGCGAACGTGCAGTTCATGACCATCATGGCCAGCAAGATGCCGTTCGTCGGGCGCGGGTAGCGAAGCCCAACGAGGGCGGGCATGCGGCACGGGCTGCCAGATCTTCTATTGGCGGCTCCTGTCGCAAGTTGGGCGCCATGTTGATCGAATTCCCGCCACTGCCGACAGGTTCACCGCGAAACGAATACACGCCAGGATATCTCGCCGGTCTGATAGATATATCACATGCAAAGCACCATTGTCATTGATTCTGATCGAAAAATGACGCAAAAAGTAGGTCAATTTCCAGGGTAAACACGGTAACAGCAGCGAAAATTCTCGCTTGCTAATACCGGATAGTCTGCTAGAGTATTTTGCATGCAAAATGCAGATGTGGATCGACGTGACGTTGCGCCGAATCGATACGCATGACTCTTTTCGCAGCCAGTTCCGGGTTGCGGCCCCGCCAGCGCGGAGGACACGACGGAGCAACACCAGGAGAGGCGGCATCGACGGTGTCGCCAGGGGCTCACTCAGTACCCAAGGAGACAAATGCATCATGCGCATTTTTCAAACTATCAATAAAGTGCCAGGCGGCCTGATGGTCGTGCCGCTGTTCATCGGAATGGCGATCAATACTTTCATTCCGAATGCGCTGAAGATCGGCGGGTTCACGCAGGCGCTGACCAATGTCGGCTACCCAACGGTGCTCGCCATGTATCTGTTCACGGTCGGAACCAAGATGACGCTGCGCGCCGCGCCGACCATGCTCAAGCGCGGCTTCGGTATCCTGTTCGCCAAGGTCGGCACCGCGATCGTGATCGCACTCGCCGTCGCTCACGTGTTCCACGGCAATCTCATCGGCTTGTCGACACTGGCGATTCTCGCTGCGATGAACGACACCAACGGCGGGATGTTTCTCGCGCTGACGAGCACTTTCGGCAATAAGGAGGACTCTGGCACGTACGTGGCACAAAGCATCGAGACCGGCCCCTTCGTGACAATGCTGGTGCTGGTCGGTGCGGGCCTCGCGAACATTCCGTGGCTGACGATGCTGTCGGTCATTGCACCCATCTTCGCCGGAGCAGTTCTTGGCAACCTCGACTCCGAACTGCGCGACTTCTTCACCAGGCACGAACCGCTGATCGTGCCGTTCATGGCCTTTACGCTGGGGCAGGGCATCAACCTCAAATCAGTCTTCACGGCGGGCATGCCGGGCATCATCCTTGGCATCGCCGTGTTCGTCATCACCGGCTTCGTATGCATTCTCGCCGACCGCCTGCTCGGCGGCACCGGCATCGCGGGTGCCGCTGCATCGAGCACGGCTGGCAACGCGGCCGGCACGCCGCAGGCCATTGCGCTTGCCGACCACAGCTATGCGGCGATCGCGCCGGCAGCGACGATCCAGGTCGCAGCTGCGGTGATCGTGACGGCGGTGCTCACGCCGATGCTGACCGCGTGGGCTTACAAGCGTGCGCAGAAGCGCTCGAGCGTCGTACCGGGCGCTACGCACGTCAGCGAGGATGGGAAAGTCGAACTCGACACATCGCCGGACGCCGTCAACCAGGGCTGAGTCCAGAAAGGAAAAGGGAGGAGGGGATGCAGAGTCTGTCTCTAGAGCTTGCCGGGAAGCTGGTCGCCGCAGCAGGCGCGCTTGCCCGCGACGCGTACGGCAAGCCGGTGTGCGTGTCGGTGTGCGACGCCTTCGGGTTTCTGATCGCCTTCTCGCGCATGGATGGCGCGCCGGTGCGCAGCATCCAGATTGCGCAGCAGAAGGCGTACACCTGCAGCCGGATGGGAGTGAGCACCGTCGCTTTCCTTGAACGGCTACGGTCCGAGAACGTGCCGATCGGTTTCTTCTGCGACCCGCTGCTCACCGCGCTGCCCGGCGGCGCGCTGCTTGCCGATGTGCACGGCCGCCCGCTCGGCGCTGTGGGTGTGAGCGGGCTCGCCCCGGCAGACGACCAGGCGCTAGCCGAACAGGTGGCCGCCGAACTGCTGCGCCTTGCTGTCTAAACCATTTTTTTCCACATCCCAGTTAGAGAAAGATTGATGGCTCCCTCCAATATCTACGTCACCCGAATGATCCCCCAGCAGACGATCGATGCGCTGCGAGCTGCCCACAACGTCGAAGTCAACCCGCACGACCGCGCACTCACGCGTGAGGAACTGCTCAAGGCCGTGCGTGGCCGCGATGCGGTTATCACGCTGCTCACCGACACGGTCGACGCCGCCGTGCTCGACGCTGCCGGGCCGCAATGCCGGATCTTTGCGAACTACGCGGTCGGCTTCAACAACTTCGATGTGGCGGCTGCCACCGCGCGCAAGGTCGTGCTGACCAATACGCCAGGTGTGCTTGACGACGCAACGGCGACACACGCATGGGCGTTGCTGCTCGCCACCGCGCGCCGCATCTCCGAAGCGGAGCGCTATGTGCGCGCGGGCCGCTGGGAGGGCTGGGCGCCGATGGCCTTCATCGGCCAGGATGTCGAACACAAGACGCTTGGCGTGGCCGGTCTCGGGCGGATCGGCGCGAAATTCGCCCGCAAGGCGAAGGCGTTCGACATGAAAGTCATCTACACCGACGCGCAACCGAATCGCGCGCTCGAGGATGAGCTGGGGGCAATCTTCGTCGACAAGGAAACCCTGCTGCGCGAAGCGGATTTCCTGTCGCTGCATCTGCCCCTGCTGCCGGAGACCCGGCACTATCTCGGCGCACGGGAATTCGCGCTGATGAAACGTACCGCAGTCCTGATCAATGCCGCGCGCGGGCCGCTCGTCGACGAGCGCGCGCTCGTCACTGCGTTGCGTGAAAAGGTGATCTGGGGCGCGGGGCTCGATGTATTCGAGGAAGAACCGCAGCTCGAGAAAGGGCTCCTGGAACTCGAGAATGTCGTCATCGTCCCGCACATTGCCTCGGCGACCATCGAAACGCGAATTGCGATGGGCAACATTGCAGCCGGGAACGTGCTCGGCGTGCTCAAGGGAGAACGGCCACAGAACTGCGTCAACCCCGAGGTGCTTTCGTGAACTGGCGCGTGCCAGTCTGTTGAGAAACCTGATTATTCGGAAGAGGAAGTTATGGCAAAAGTAGGATTCATCGGCCTTGGCATCATGGGCGCTCCGATGGCTGCCAATCTGCAAAGAGGCGGTCACCAGCTGTTCCTGCACGACCGCAATCCGGTGCCCGACGCACTCGTGTCGGCTGGCGGCAAGGTCTGCCGCTCCGGTGAGGCAGTCGCGCGCGAGAGCGAGATCGTGATCGTGATGGTGCCCGACACGCCGCACGTTGACGCCGTGCTGTTCGGCGAAGACGGGGTGGCGAAAGGGCTCGGCGCGAACAGGATCGTGGTCGACATGAGCTCGATTTCACCGATTGCGACGAAGGAATTCGCCAGGCGAATCAATGCGCTTGGGAGCCAGTACCTCGATGCACCCGTATCGGGTGGCGAGGTGGGGGCGAAGGCCGCGTCCCTGACGATCATGGTCGGCGGCCCGCAGGCGGCGTTCGACAAGGTCAAGCCTCTCTTTGAACTGATGGGTAAAAACATCACGCTGGTGGGCGGCAACGGCGATGGCCAGACCACCAAAGTGGCCAATCAGATTATCGTTGCATTGAACATTCAGGCCGTCGCGGAGGCATTGCTGTTCGCCTCAAAGGCGGGCGCTGATCCGACCAGGGTGCGGCAGGCTCTGATGGGTGGCTTCGCGGCGTCGCGAATTCTCGAAGTGCATGGCGAGCGGATGGTCAAGCGCACGTTTAATCCGGGCTTTCGCATCGAGCTGCACCAGAAGGACCTCAACCTTGCGTTGCAGGGCGCGAAGGCGCTTGGCGTTTCCTTGCCTCATACCGCATCTGCGCAGGAGCTGATGAACGCGTGCGCCGCGAACGGCATGAGCCAGCTCGACCACTCGGCGCTGTGCCGGGCGATCGAATTGCTGTCCAGGCACGAAATCGCCAGCAGCTGATCGCTACGTAGGGTTGTGGATGGAAGTTCGCGGTGCGATCCTCGGCGTCCCTGCGATACGGTAGCGGTATCGCCACAGCTTCGAGCCGTTCGGCTTTACCTCAATATAAAGATCCTTGGAGGCGGTAAGTTTGATAGGCTAGGATGTTGCTCTGGCCTGCCTGATCCTGATCCCGGTAAGTGCCATGGTAAAAAGTGGGTATCGGCCCGGAGATGTTCCGGACGATACCCTCTTTCATACCCGCTTTTTTCCGGGGTGGAGGCGTTTTCCGGCGAACGGCTACGAACGTTATGGAAGTCGGAAAGGCAGGCTGGGCCAGCATTTCAACCTATTTGACGGACTGGCGCGAAGCGCTACGAACATTATGATTCGACACATTGTCATGTGGAAATTGAAGGACTCAGCCGAAGGCGCAAGCCGCGAACAAAACGCCCTGAAACTAAAAGAAAAACTCGAAGGCTGCCGCAACATCGTGCCGGGCATCCTGCATCTGGAAGTGGGCCTCGCCAGGCCCGGCCTCGAATCGACGTACGACGTCGTGCTCGTCTCCGATTTCGCCGACAAGGCCGCCCTCGACGCCTATCAGGTCCACCCGACGCACGAAGCGCTCAAGACATTCGCTGGTGCGGTGCGTGAAGCCCGCCAGTGCGTCGATTACGAAGTTTGACGCGCGACGATGACTGACGCACAGAAACCCGCAGCCGCTCACGCGAACGAACGCGCGACGCGGATGGTGGAAAGCCCGTTCATCGATCACATCGGCGCGAAACTCGTGTCGGCCGCCGATGGCGTCAGCGAAGTCGTGTTGCCGCTGCAGCCGCAACTGCTGAACACCTGGGACGTCGCGCACGGCGGCGTGACGATGACTCTCGCGGACGTCGCCCTCGCGATGGCTGCGCGCAGCGTCGCGGGCGATGGCGTGGGTGTCGTCACTGTCGAGATGAAGGTCAACTTCATGCAGCCCGGGCGCGGCGAACTGCGCGCGACGGGCCGCGTGTTGCATCGCTCGACCACGATGGCCTATTGCGAAGGCGAAATCCGCGACACCGAAGGCCACTTCGTGGCGAAAGCGCTCGGCACGTTCAAATATATGCGGCGTCTCGCGGTGGGCCGCGACGTGAAGCAGCAGCGGCTGCGTAGCGATCCGTCCGCGACACCCGGTCCAAGCGACGGTTGAGCCCGCTCACAGGCCAGTGTTCCCGCCGTGTGCGTTCCACGTTCCCCGCGCCGGATCGATCTCGATCGACCCGGCGCGCAAACCGCAGAGGTAACTCCCATGACTCAAATCAATCGCCAGATCCTGCTCGTGTCCCGTCCGCAGGGCGCCGCGTCGACCGACAACTTCAAGCTCGTCGAAACGCCGCTGCCGCCGCTGGCAGATGGCCAGGTGCGCGTGCGGAATCACTATCTGTCGCTCGATCCGTACATGCGTGGGCGCATGAACGAGAGCAAATCGTATGCGCAGCCGCAGCCGCTCAACGAGGTGATGATCGGCGGCACGGTCGGTGAAGTGGTGGAGTCGAAGAATCCGAAGTTTGCCGTTGGCGACAAGGTCGTCGGTCTGTTCGGCTGGCAGGAATACGGCACGTCCGATGGCAGCGGTATCCAGAAGCTCGATACGACGCACGTGCCGCTATCCGCGTATCTTGGACCGGTCGGCATGACGGGTGTGACGGCATGGTATGGCCTGAACCGGATCATCACGCCGAAGGCGGGAGAGACCGTCGTGGTCAGCGCGGCGAGCGGTGCGGTGGGCAGTGTCGTCGGGCAACTGGCGAAGCTCGCGGGCTGCCGTGCGGTCGGCATCGCAGGCGGCGAGGAAAAGTGCCGCTATGTGGTCGAGACGCTCGGCTTTGATGCGTGCGTCGATTACAAGGCGGGCAACCTGTACCAGGATCTGAAGGCCGCTACGCCGGACGGCGTGGACGGCTACTTCGAGAACGTAGGCGGCGAAGTGCTCGATGCAACGCTTTCGCTAATGAACGCGTTCGGGCGGATCGCGCTGTGCGGAATGATCTCGGGGTACGACAGCGCGCCGGTGCCGCTCAGGCATCCTGGTCTGATGCTGACGCAGCGGCTTCTGGTGCAGGGCTTCATCATCAGCGAGCATATGGAGGTGTGGCCCGAAGCGCTGAAGCAACTTGGCACGCTCGTCGCACAGAAGAAGCTGCAGTATCGCGAGACCATCGCGCAGGGGCTCGAAAACGCGCCTGAGGCGTTCCTCGGCATGCTGAAGGGCAAGAACTTCGGCAAGCAGCTCGTCAAGCTGGTCTGAAGTCCCGCACATCGGGCACGCGGGCACGACGCTGCGGTAGAAAGGCTCGCGAAGCTCACCCGGCACACACCCGCCCCGCGGGCGCCGCGAATGCAACCGGCGCCCGCGAAAAATACAAGGAGGCACGATGCTCGAATTCAATGGCCGCGTGGCCGTCATCACCGGCGCGGCGAGCGGTTTCGGCCGCGCGTTTGCGGAGAAGGGCGCGGCGCTCGGCATGAAGCTGGTGCTTGCGGATGTCGATGCGAAAGCGCTGGCACAAACCGTCGATGCGCTGAGCGCTACGGGCGCCGACGCGATCGGCGTGCCCACTGACGTCTCCGACGCGTCACAGGTCGAAGCGCTGGCGCTCGCAGCCCTCGACGCTTTCGGCAAGGTCCATCTGCTGTTCAATAACGCAGGCGTCGGCGCGGGCGGCTTCCTGTGGGAAAGCAGCGCGAACGACTGGGCCTGGGTCTTCAATGTCAACGTGATGGGCGTCGCGCACGGCGTGCGCGTCTTTACGCCGATCATGCTGCGCCAGAACGAGCCTGCGCATATCGTCAATACCGCGTCGGTCGCGGGGCTGCTGTCGCCCCCTTCGATGGGGATTTACAACGCGTCGAAGCACGCTGTGGTTTCGCTCACGGAGACGCTCTATCACGACCTGAAAAACGCCGGCGCTCCGGTGGGCTGCTCGTTGCTGTGTCCGGCTTTCGTGCCGACCGGCATCGCCAATGCAGAGCGCGTGCGTCCCGACGCGCTGCGCAACGAAGCCGCCCCCACGCGCTCGCAACTGACTGCCGGCAAGCAGCTGCATCGTGCGGTGCAGTCGGGCAAGCTGAGCGCGGCGGATGTCGCCAGAATGACGTTCGAGGCCATTGAGTCGGGCCGGTTCTACATCATCACGCATCCCGGCATTCTGGAGACGGTACGGCTGCGGCACGAAGATATCGAACAGCAGCGCAATCCGACTGATCCGCTGTCGCTCAAGCCGGAAGTCAAGAACGCCGGATGAGGGTGTCAGCGAAGAGGGTGGCAAAGAGGGCGGCAAAGAGGGGCTTCATGGCATCATACGGCGCTCATCCCTTTCAGGCGGCGCGAGCGCGCCGCGCTCATGTCCGATGCCGTTGAATCCGAAGATCGAGCAGGTGCTCGAGATGATCGCGAAAGCGAAGCGTCCCGCCTATCACGAACTCACACCGCAACAGGCGCGCGCGTCGTACGAGAAAAGCGCACCGATTCTCGAGATCGCGAGCGCGCCGATGTTTTCGGTCGAAGACCTCGCATTGCCGACGCGCGACGGCGCGACGATCCGCGCGCGCCTTTATTACCCTGTCGAGCCGGGCTGGGCTGAGCCTGCACCGGCACTCGTGTATTTCCATGGTGGCGGATTCACGGTCGGCAGCGTGGATACGCACGATGCGCTGTGCCGCATGTTCGCGCGCGACGCGCAGTGCGCGGTGCTGTCGGTTGACTACCGGCTCGCGCCAGAGCACAAATTTCCGACCGCAGTGAACGACGCGTTCGACGCACTCGCGTGGCTATCCGCAAATGCCGCGCTCTACGGCGTGGATCAGGCGCGCATTGCGATCGGCGGCGACAGCGCGGGCGGCACGCTCGCCACGGTGTGCGCCGTGCTTGCGCGCGACGCCGGCATTCCGCTCGCGTTGCAACTGTTGATCTATCCCGGCGCGACCGCTCATCAGCAGACCGATTCCCATGCGCGGCTGTCCGATGGCTTCCTGCTGTCGGGCGACACGATCCAGTGGTTCTTCGGGCAATACGTCCGCGACGCGGACGATCGCAACGACTGGCGCTTCGCCCCGCTGGATGGGACACGCGGCGCGCCGGCCTTTGCTGGCCTCGCACCCGCGTGGATCGCAACGGCCGAGTACGATCCGCTCAGCGATGAGGGTGCCGCCTATGCCGACAAACTGCGCGCGGCGGGGAATGTCGTCACACTGCAACGCTATGCGGGCATGATCCACGAGTTCTTCAAGATGGGCGGTTTCGTGCCCGAGGTGGCTGAGGCGCATGCCGACGCGGCCGCGGCGCTGCGCGCAGCGTTCGGTATCGACTGAGCGAAACAACGCGGGATGTCAGGCAGGCGTCAGTGCTCGTTGTCGCACGCGATGTCGAACGCGTAAGCGCGCTCGTAGTGTCCCGGCCGCGCGATCCGGTGCGAACCGTTATCGTCGCTGCGCTCGGAGACGTTCACTTTCAGCGTTTCGCTTTCGGCCGCCACCTGCAGCGCGGTGGTTCCGCGCGTGCCGTACTCGGGCGTTTCGATGAATGCTGCCGACAACACCCGTTCGCGTTCGAGCGGAATGCCGGTGGAAGGCAGTTCGTCGTCGCGAGCGAGACGGGGGTCGCGCATCATGTCGATCAGGCGTGAGAGCGGCGGCGTTGAATTTTCCGCGAGCAACGCGGCGAGTTCGGCGCGCTTTCTGACCAGCTTTGGCCAGCGCGTATCGAGCACCGCGTTCGAAATGCCGTGCGTGCCAGCCTCGAGCAAGACCGGCGCGGCCTCCGAGCGGTTGCAGTACCAGCCGAGTTCGCACCGCGGCAGGTCGCCGACCAGCAGGTTGAAGCCGTTATAGATATCGCCGGTTCGCGCGACCTGCTGCAGATAGTCGAGCGGCGCGGTCCGCTCCCCGGACAGCCAGGCACTCACGAGCGTGCCGCGCGTCGGCGCATCGGGCCGCATCTCGTGCGGCGCGCGATAGTTGGTGAGCGCGGCAAAGCGGCCGTCGCGTGTGATCCCGAGCCACGTCCCGCCACCGACGAGGTCGCGCCCCGCCAGCAAGCCAGGCGCATCGGCCCACCAGTTCATCGGTAGGGCGGTGCGGCGAAAGAACTCGTCGCGATTGGCGGCAACCGTGAGGAGCGGGCCGCCCGACGCGTCCGGTCGCCAGTCGAAGACGATCAGGCACATGAACGCGTCGCCGTAAGATGAGGTTGGGCCAACGCGTCAGACCTCGGTTGGCAGTGAGTAGGGCAACGGCAGGAAGGTAAGCGCAGGGCCATCGGCGGCGCCCAGATGCACCGAACCGGCTTCGAGCGCCGCGAGCTTGATCTCGACCAGCATATCGACGCCGCCTTCAGGCGCCGAAGCCGCATTGACGACCATTCCGCACGGCTGGCCCGGGTCGTCCGAATGGAAGAGCTCGGCGCCGGCGGCGACATTCGCGAGCTCGCCCGCGACGTTCGCGAGCGAAGTGCGCCGCTTGATCGTGCCGCGATACTGGCTGCGCGCCACCACTTCCTGGCCTGGATAGCAGCCCTTGCGGAAGTTGACGCCGCCGAGCACGTCGAAGTTGATCATCTGCGGCACGAACTGCTCGACGACCGGCTGCGTGATGCGCGGCTCGCCCGCGCGGATATCCAGCCAGTCCCACACGGCCGGCGAGACGCGCGCGAGCTTGCCTTCGAGCAACGGCAGGCGCGCTTCGACGTCGGCCTTCGGCCCGATCCACAGATAGCGCAGCCGTCCGGCGGCATCGGGGACATGGATGAGCGAGCCCGCCGGGCCGTCCACCTTGACGTGAACGCCGTCGGGAATCGCATCGAATACATGCGACAACGCTGGCCGGACATCGCCGGCAAGGCCGACCACGGCAAGATCGGCGCTCGCGTCGACGAGCTTCGCCTTCGCGCGCAGCACGAACATCGACAGGCGCTTCTGCACGGCGGGCTGGATCTCCTTCGACACCAGCAGGCGGATCGTCTCGCCCGTGCGCCATGTCAGGAACGACGCGAGCAACCGGCCCTTGGCCGAGCAGTAGCCCGCCAGTCGGGCATTCGCGGCATCGAGATGCTGGGTGTCGTTGGTGAGCTGGCTGTGCAGGAAGGTGGCGGCATCGTCGCCGGTGGCGTCGATGACACCGAACTGCGTGAGCGGCATGAACGCGCCGCGCGTGAGCACGGCGTCGAACTCAGCGGGCGCCGGACGCGGAAACGGCGCGGGTGCAGGGTGGGCGGCGGAGGCCGGAACAGGCGTACCTGGCGCGGAAGCGAGCGGTGCAGTCATGGATTCGCAGTAGAGTCAATTCTGACTTTAGCTTAAGCAAGCAAGTATTATATGGGGTCCACCCCAGCCATGTTTCGCATGTCCCTGGCGAAATAAGGCTTTCCGAGAGCCCTATGCCGCAAGGGTTTGCACGTTTCCTGCGTCCGGTTGTGCCCAAATTGTGGCCATGTTGGCGTGTTCTGCCAGATGGTCGGGCGCGAGGTGTGCGATCCATTCCCATTTATCGGCGGCCAGCCTGAACAGGATTCGCATCGTCGCGAGGGACTTGTTCTTCGTCGCGCGCGACACAAATTCATGCACATGATAGCGAAAGGGCAGATGCAGGCGAGCACCGGACCGGAGCGCTCAGTCGCCGAGCAGTTCTACGACCTTGCGATGTAAGCATTCCTATCAACTTCGCGTCGAATCGTCCAGAGTTCAGTTCCTTACCACGACAGAACCGATCCGACAGCACTTCGCGCTCAAGCGGCATTTGCTACGCGCTTCGCTTTATTGCAAACAACTCACAGCCCAATTCGTTGTGTGGTGCGAATTCACCGAGCTGGCCCAAAATTCGTCGACTGCTTGCTGAACGATGCACCTCTTTGTCACCGTTTCGTCTCACTGCCGCCAGGCTGACAGGGCCGCTTCGGATATTGACGAATCCCGGCCGCCCCGCGGATGCGGGCTACAGGCCAAAGGCGTGAAGCTTGTGGTCAAAGCCCGCCACGAAAAGCTGCCCGTTCACGACCGTCGGCGAGGTGAGGACGCCACCAGTGGGTCGCTCACCAACCGGAAGGCTATCCGTGCTCCACAGGATCTGGCCGCTTCTTGCGTCCATGGCAAACACCTGGCTGGCGACGCCATCGGCGTAATACACCACGCCGTTTGCGACGACAGGAGAAATGGCCGGGTTGCTGGCGCCCTCATTCTTGCCGACCGGCTGCTGCCAGGCCAGGCTCACGGAACAGGTGCTGCCGATAGCCAGTGCGACCAGGCCATGGTTGTCGAAGCCGGTGGGCGAGTCGCGCGGCACGGCAATGTACAGCTGTTTCAGCACCGGGTCATACGCCGGCAGTCCTATGGAACTAGGACCGTGACTGATATTCAACGTTTGCAGGGGCCCTGACGGGATGGTGGCCTGGTTATAGATGAACAGGTTGCCGGTCTTCTGGAAGGCTGCCAGCATGCTTGGGCAGCCACGAGGCTGGAACAGCGTTGCCGTCGCACCGAAGTCCGCATCGTTCGTACCAGGCGCCGGGATCGAGTTTGACGCGGTCACGGCCAGGCTGCTGGTGAGCTTGACGACGTGTTCTGCAAACGCGACGTTTTCTGGAGTGGAGAATGCGTTGCCCGTCAGCGCGTAGACAGCCGTTCCACCCCGTACCACCGATACGCCTCCCGGCCCCCAGATGCCGCCGCCGTTCGGTCCGCTGACACCGGTCGGATACCAGCGTTGCAGGATCGCGCCGTCGGGGATCGAGACGCGCACGACCTGTCCGTGGTACGGCGTGGTGTCACAGGCGCTGGCCGTCGCCGCGTATAACGAAGTCCCGCTGAGTGTCGGACTGCCGTAGACGAACGTCCTCGAAATATTCACCGCGTCAGGGATTGCCACGTGCAATGCAGGCAGGTCCGCGCCGGTGGCCAGGTCGTACGCGTGCAGAAAGCCGTCCCCGCTGACGATGTACAGCTGGTTCCTGGTCCGGTCGATGGTGGGCGTCCCGATGAAACCGATGTTGCCGCCCGATGCGGCGAAGTCGTGGCAGGTGGTATGCACGGGCGCGACGTGTTGTTGCCAGATGAGTGCCCCGGTAGATGCGTTCAGCGCAAACATGTCCCCCTGGAGCGTCGCCGCATAGACGACATCGGTCAGCACGCCGTTGATATTCACGCCTGCCGCCAGCGTCGGCTGGGTCAGGATGGGGCCACCAAGATCGGTCGTCCAGTGCGTGCGCAGACCCGCCACATTGGATGTCGTCAGCACGGTCTCGACGGGATTGTTGCCGGTCCGCTGGGCGTTCATGCCGAACGTGGGCCAGTCGGTCGCGGTGAAGGAGGAGGCGAGTGCCGCGCCCGGCGTCAGGGCGCGTGTCGCGGCGCTCACGTTCGCAGGAGCCAGCAACGGGGCATCCTCCGGCGGCCCCATCCCGTCGGTGACGCTGGCCGGAGCCACGCCGCTTGCCAGATTCTGCTGGCTTACGGGCGATCCATCGAACGCACTCGCGGGCAGCACCTGCGGTCCCGAGGAAGCGGCCGCGTGACTATGAGGAAGGAGGGCCGCGGGCGCAGTCGTTGCCGAGCTTTGCGCCTCAGCGATTGAGGCGGCTGAAACGGCGAACATCATCGCGGCGACTGGTCCAACGAATTTGAGACGGGAGGGCACGCTGGTCATGGAGACACCTCTTGAACGTCTGGGTATTGCACTCATTTTGGGAGGACAACATATCGACAGTGTATCGCCGATGCAAAGAGGGTCTGTCAAGATGACAGATTAATGACCTGAAATCCTTGTTCCATCCTCGCCACGCGAATGGGACGGCAAACGCGCATGACCGGCGCATGATATGCCGATGACCGGCCCGGCCTGGCCGCGTGGAGAAACTCATGTCCTTCGATGAGTTGAGCAATGACGAGTGGGCCCGTCTTGCGTGCGGGCACGCACTACTTGTCGCCCCACGACCCGTCATATGTGCTTATGCGTGCCCTTGCGAAGGAAAGGCAACGCGAATGCCAACGTGACCTTCCCCTGATCCGGAAATTCCTCGAGCACGTCGAGGCCAACACCTCGATCCAGGCTCCACCAAAACTGGAATTCAAGATTGTCGACGCCTATGATCTATAGCATGGTCGTACTGCATGTCATGCTCGCTGCGCGAGGCCGGATTCATTGTCGCTCATGTGGACACCCGGTCTCAGGTGAACGTATCCATCGAGGGGTTGACGTGGACGGGCTGCAATTTTCTCGATCCGCTTCGCAAGGCCGGAGACGCCTCCGGGTGACAAACGCGGTCGAAGCAGGCAGTCCCGCATGATGTGCCCATATCGATCCCACGACGGCAGCTTCGTGAAAACGGCACTGGCAGACTCGCTTACCAGGGCTGCCTGCGTTTTTTGCCGATTTTATTGGGCATCATTTTTTTACTCTTTTTCGCCTGCCTTCGTGCATGCAGCGTGGCGCTCGCTGAGCGAACCGGCTGCCGTGCCCTTTCCCCAGGATCGAGGCGAAATCATGACGAGTCCCTTCAAGGTCTCCGTCTGCCTGCCGACAGTCGGCCCGCCTGCGTATGACCCCGTGCCGAACCAGCCGTACCTCGTAGCGCCCTCCGATTCGCCTCGCCGGCTTTCACAAGCATCGTCTGATCGCGCTGGGCATCGGCACACGCGTTCCGCGAGCCTCGCCTGGCAAGCAGCCGGGCAATGTTACCGAGGCGCTACAACCAGGAGAGCATCCGTCATGGTCAAGAAACGAATCTATGGCGCATTCGTTGCCACGGTGCTGATCGCTACGATTGCGCCAGAATGTCAGGGGCAGTACACCACAGACTGGGTGGCGAACACCTTTGGGACCAACGCCGCCCATGTGGGTAACGCCGCCCGTTCCATGTGGGTAGCGCCCGAGGGAACCATCTATACGGCTTCCGCGTGGGACGAGAACGCGGGCGGAGTCGCGATATACCGGAATGGCCAAAACGTAGGTTCCATGTTTCACAACGACTTTCAGGGCGGCGCCATCACGGGTAATGCAACTTCAATCTTCGCCGCTTTGGGATTTAGCAGGGTTTTCGGCAGTGGCAGTGTGGGCCGATACGACCGAACCACTCAAACCCGCGATCTTCTCATCCCCGTCAGTGCGACAACGACCGAGCGGCGGGCTGATGTCATCACCGGACTCGCGACGGCGGGTTCACTCCTTTATGCGAGCGACTTTCCAGGAAATCGGGTCCGGGTCTTCACCACCGACGGTGTCTGGCAAAGGGATATCAACGTATCGGGCCCCGGCGCGCTCGCCCTGGACCCCGCAGGAAATATCTGGGTGGCTCAGAAGAGCGCGGGCACGGTCGTCGCATTCAGTCCAGCCGGTGCGCCCCTGAACACCATCCAGATGTCCGTTGACTCCCGGCCGTCCGCGCTGTATTTCGACGCGGCGACCGGGCGGCTCATGGTCGGGGACGAGGGGCCCGACATGAACATCAAGATCTACAACATTTCGGGCATTCCATTTCTGGTCGGCACGTTTGGCATTCAGGGCGGATATCTCGACGCCACGGCTGGAATCAAAGGCCAGGTCGGTGACAAGCGCTTCACCCGCGTCGTGGGCATCGGCAGAGACTCCGCCGGCAACCTGTATGTGCTGAACAACCCATGGGGCGGAGCCTGGGACCTCGGTCGCAACGGCGAAACTGACATTCATGCGTACGACAGCTCCGGCAACCTGCAGTGGAAGCTTCAGGCCCTCAACTTCGAGGGGGTCGCGGCTCCGGACCCGGCTACGGACGGTTCCTACTTCTATGGCGGCACCAACATATACACTGGCACCGCTGGAGGAACCTTCGTCGCGAACACCGTTGATCCAATCGATTACCCATCCGATCCACGAATCAACATCAACGATATTCAGCGCGACGAACACTTCGGTCAACTTGTCGCCGTCGGTGGAAACCGGATCCTGGTGGCTTCCGGCCAGAACCCGGATATTTTCTACTTCTTCCACTTCAACGCGGCGCATGGCTACATCGCCATCCCGGACGGCTCGATTCCGGGTACGGCGTTCAATACGAACCGGAAGATCACAGGCGGATTCTGCATCGACAGCAGGGGCGACGTGTGGGCCGGTCTGGACCGGACGAACCACATCTACCACTACCCGCTGACCGGCTTCGATGCCAGCGGCAAGCCGACATGGGGAGCCGCAATTGCGACCTCCATTCCGCAGAGTATCCGACCATTGACACGCATCATCTATCTGGCGGAGAGCGACACCATGATCCTCGCACAGGGCATCGCCGGGAGCTGGGACTGGACGGCCATGCAAACGAGGATCGAGGTGTATCACGGCTGGAGCGCAGGCAACACCACCAGACCCGACCCGGTGATCAACCTCACCCGCGCCAACCCCAAGTCGATCGCGGCCGTCGGCAACTATCTCTTCGTCGGCTACGTACATACTGTACCCGACATCGACGCCTTCAATCTCGTCACCGGCCGGCTGGACACGACGTTGATCAATAGCAATCCGAATAAGGTGGACGTCGGCAATGACGTCGATTCGATGTACGGCGTACGGGCGTACCTTCGATCGACCGGTGAGTACATGATCACGAAGGACAACTACAACGACTCGAGCATCATTGTTTATCGTTGGACTCCCTGATCACCCGGAGTGGCTTAATGCGACACCCATTAGCCCGCTAATTATAAAGCCCTTGCAATCGGGTATCCGCCCACAGAAGCGAGTCTTATCGCCCGGCAGCCTGCTTGATGCGCATGCCAACAAGACGCCACCACAACGAATATGTTGCAGGGAAAACAACCCTCGGGTGAGCAATTAAATTATAAAACACCGAAATGAATCGTCGCTGCCGCAGTTCGCCCTTCAGGTCTAGCCAATGGATCCGTGTCTTTAGAAGTTCCCGCCGCCGGTTACATGCGTTAAGTAAAGCTTTTCCAATCTTATGGGATTCGCAAAACCGGACATCCGCTTCAATCATATCTGCGATTTTTTGGCGGGCTGATTCAGTTGATCTGGAAACGGAGCCTCGATGAATGCGATAGTTGTAACCCATCGCGGGGAATATCGCCATATGACCCACACTAAAGATTGCCCGCAATAAAAAGTCAAAATCCTCGCCAGCTCTGAGACGTTCATCATAGCGAATTTCAGCAACGCAATCGGCACGGATCATTGGTTTTAGATACCCGAGCTTTATGCCATTTTTAACAAATTCGACCGTATCGATATATTTCATGGCATTTAATCCGAGCAACGTGCTGCGAACACCCGGCAGACTTTCATCTATTGATATCAGGTCATCCGCCACAATGGCAAGCGAGTAACTATTCGCAGCCTCCACAAGGAGGTTGAGGCGCGATGGCTCAATCGTGTCGTCGCTATCAATAATAGTGAGCCAGTATCCGCTAGCGTGCTGTAGCGCGCGATTTCGAGCGGCAGATGGGCCTTGATTTCTATCAGCAGGCAACACTTTAATACGGTGATCGCTGGCGACAGCGTCACCAATAATATTCAGACTTTCATCAGTTGATGCGTCGTCGGCGATGATCAGCTCCCAGTTTTTTAAAGTTTGCATCTGAATAGAGCGAATTGCCTCGCGAAGCCAATGAGCCCCGTTAAAGTTCGCCATAATGATGCTCACAACGGGTCTATCGCTTGAAATATCCATGGATGCCACCTCCATTCGACGCAAAGACGGGTTCTGTCGCGCTAAGGATGCCGGGCGGAACAAATGCCGATATGACGAGGATGCCTTATTTCACCAGCTTCCGGTTGACCGCAACCGCATTGCCTCCGCCATTGCCCCATCCATGGGTGCTGTCCGCATAGCCAAGGCTCCTGCCGTTCTGATAGACACTGGCTTCCGCACCGCATTCGTCCCATGGCGAGTCCGTGTACACCTTGCCGTCAGGCGTGAGCGCAAGCGCGGTGATGTTGATCTGCGTCCATGTCCCGTCACCGAAACCGAACGTGTTGCCGATCCACGACGTCTTCGCATTGAGCGCCGTTTCCGCGCCCGACGCGGGTGCGGCTGGGACCAGCAGGCTGGCGCATGCGCAGAGAAGCGATATGCAGAGAAGTGTGGCAAACCAGAGACGCCGCAAGGTGTTCCTCCAGTCAAGGCCGCTCAGGGCGGATTCGCCGCACGGCGTCGCGTGCGCAACAGGATTGGGGCTGGCCCACCGGGGTGGCCGCCATGGGCCAGCCGGTCAGGGCCCTGCGGCGATGTGCGTTCGAGCGATGGCGCACGTCACATGCGATTCATCGCCAACGCACCACGCGCCGGATAGGTGCCCTTATCAGCAACTTCCGATACGCGGAACACCCGTTGGCGTTTTTTCGCTGGCGGATCTGGTCCGGCGCTTTTCCGGCCGCAGTAGTTCAGCGCGACACGAGACCGAACATCGATCTGGAAATCAGCAACAGGTGATAGTAGAGCCGCACGCTGAAACCGTAGTTGTACGCGAACAGGTGCCCGAGCGCGATCTCCAGGCCCTTCAGCGGCGCGCGATTCTTTGAATAGACCGAGACGACAATTGGCACGATCCGTCGCAACGCGAGTGTGCGGGCTGGCTCCAGCTGGGGGTCGAGTGTCAGGCTGGTGACGAATGCATAGGCGGACACCGATGCGGCACTCGTTGAGCCGCGAGTGCTCGCAGAGATCGATACGTCAGTCTTGCGGCAGTACGACACGTATTCCTTCAGGTAGTAAACCTGCCGCGCCGCAAGACACAGCTCGACGCCGAACACAAAGTCGCAGCACGTGCCGTACAGTTCCTTGTAGCTGATCCGTTTGACGAGATCCGCATTCGCGAGCCAGCCGTTGTTCGGGAACATCTGGATCAGGCCTGTTTGGCCGGGCAGCTTCTGCCGTCCTTCCGTGTTCTTCGTTCGATGGAAATCGGCGTTGAGCCGGTCGCTGACCGCACGGTCGACGTGGCCCGCCTGATCGACCTCGTATTGATCGGCGAATGCGACCTCGAGATCCGGATGTCGGTCCCATAGCGAAACCAGCCGCTCGACGCCGTCGTCGACCAGGTAATCGTCATCGTGGATCAGCAGGATCTTGTCGCCGCTCGCGCGTGCGAACAGGCTGGCGACATTGCGCGCCTGGCCGAGCGGCGGTTCGTTTCTTGCGTAGCGGATGCGCGGGTCATGCTGGTATTGCGCTGCCATCAGCCGCTGTGTCCGGTTGTCGTTCGAATCGTCGCCAATCACAATCTCGATGTTCGCGTGCGTCTGCGCGAGGCACGAATCGATGCACTTGACGATCAACTCCGGGCGATTGCATGTCGGCAGGCAAATGGAGACCTTGAAGGGTGTCGTCATGGCTTCACCTTGATGCTTGGGGAGGGGCGCGGCAACTCGTTCGCTCTGCGAGCGCCACGCTGCATGGCATAAGCTAGACGAAAAAAACAAAAAAGATAATGCTCAATAAATCGGCCAGAAATCGTAAGTATTCCGTGCTGAACGCTGTCGCCCAGCTTCACTGAAGCCCGGCTGGGGCGCCGTATCGCCTCTTCATGACGACATGACACCCGATCTTCCACATACGACCCCGGCCCATGCGACGGGCTACAGGCCAAAGGCATGAAGCTTGTGGTCCATACCCGCCACGAAAAGCTGTCCGTTCACGACCGTCGGCGACGTCAGGATGCCCCCAGTGGGCCGCTCACCAACCGGAAGGCTATCCGTGCTCCACAGGATCTGGCCGCTTCTTGCGTCAATGGCAAACACCTGGCTGGCGATGCCATCGCCGTAATACACCACGCCGTTTGCGATGACCGGGGAAATCGCCGGATTGTCAATGGCCGAATTTTTGCCGACCGGCTGCTGCCAGGCCAGACCGACGGAACAGGTGCTGCTGATGCCGAGAGCGAGGAGCCCGTGTTTGTTGAAGCCGGTGGGCGAATCGGACGGAGCCGCGATGTATAGCTGTTTGAGCGCCGGATCATACGCTGGCAGACCGATGTTGGTTCCCGTAGACCTGCTCTGACTGATATCCAGCGTTTGCAGGGGCCCCGACGGGATGGTGGCCTCGTTATAGATGAACAGGTTGCCGGTTTTCTGGAAGGCTGCCAGCATGGTCGGACAGCCACGAGGCTGGAACAGCGGTGCCGTCGCACCGAAGTCCGCATCCTGTACCGTGGGAGCCATCGGCGAGTTTGACGCGGTCACGGCCAGGCTGCTGGTGAGCTTGACGACGTGTTCTGCGAACGCAGCGTTTTCTGGAGTGGCGAATGCGTTGCCGGTCAGCGCGTAGACCGCTGACCCGCCCCGCACGACCGATACGCCTCCCGGTCCCCAGATACCACCGCCATTTGGCCCGGTTACACCGGTCGGGTACCAGCGCTGCAGGATCGCTCCGTCGGGGATTGATACGCGTACGACCTGTCCGTGGTACGGCGTGGTATCACAGGTGCTGGCCGTCGTGAGGTACAGAGAGGTGCCGTATCGTGTACTGACGCTGAGGGTCGGGCTGCCGTAGACGTAGGTCTTCGGAGCCACATTCGCTGGATCGGGGATCATCACGTGCAGCGCGGGCAGGTCCGCGCCGGTGGCCAGATTGTACGCGTGCAGAAAGCCGTCCCCGCTGACGATGTACAACTGGTTCCTGGTGCGGTCGATGGTGGGCGTCCCGATGAAACCGATGTTGCCGCCCGATGCGGCGAAGTCGCTGCAGGTGGTATGCACGGGCGCGACGTGTTGTTGCCAGATGAGTGCCCCGGTAGATGCGTTCAGCGCAAACATGTCCCCCTGGAGCGTCGCCGCGTAGACGACATCGGTCAGCACGCCGTTGATATTCACGCCTGCCGCCAGCGTCGGCTGGGTCAGGATGGGGCCACCAAGATCGGTCGTCCAGTGCGTGCGCAGACCCGCCACGTTGGAGGTTGAAAGCACTGTCTCCACAGGATTGTTGCCGGTCCGCTGGGCGTTCATGCCGAACGTGGGCCAGTCGGTCGCGGTGAAGGACGCGGCAGTGGTTGCGCCGGGTGTCACCGCTCGCGTCGCGGCAGTCACATTCGCCGGCGCCAGCAACGGAGGATCGTCTGGCGGCCCGGAGCCGTCAGAAGCGCTGCCCGGGCTGACGCCGCTACCCATATTCTGCTGGCTAACGGGCGATCCGTCGAATGCACTCGCGGGCGGTACCCGCGGCCCCGACGATGGAGCCGGATGAAGATGAGGCAGCAGGGTTGCGGGTGCGCTCGCTGGCGACGTTTGAGCGTGGACGCCTGGGGCAGCTGAAACGGCGAGCGTCACGGCGGCGGCGAGTCCGGCAAGTCCGGAGCGGGAGAGCGCACGGGTCATTGAGACACCTCCTGAACGTCAAGTGATGGCAGTCATTCGCGAAAGGCAACACTCCAACGGCGTACAGATGAGCCTTGCCTGCAGAAACGTTCACGCTCGCGCTGCGTCGCCGGCGGGTCCGGTCTGGCGTTGTTCCAGTCGAAATTCAGTACCTCCGGCTCATACGAGGCCAAACATCGATCTGGAAATCAGCAGCAGGTGACAGTAGAGCCGCGCGCTGAAGCCATATTTGCAGGTGGACAGAGGCTGGAGCGCGACCCGCAATCCCTTCAGCGGCGCGTGATTCTTCGAGTAGACGGACACGGCGATCGGCACCAGACGTCGCAACGCGAGCGTGCGTGCGGGCTCCAGTTGACTGTCGAGCGCCAGGCTGGTGACGGACTGCATGTCGGCAGGCAGATGGAGACCTTCAAGGGTGTCGTCATGACTTCACCTCAACGACTTCGCCTCGATCCTGAGGAGAGGGCGGCAGCCCGTGTGGTCTGCGCATGCAGCAACGTAGGCGAAAAAAAGAAAAAAATAATGTTCAATAAATCAGCAAAAATCCGGAGCGGTCCACGCAAGTGAACCTGACAGAGAAGTTCGGGCATCGCGAAGTGATCTTCACCGCCGTGTTCGCCCTCCGGGGTCGGGATGATGCGCGATCGTCCAGCACAGCCTGGACGCGGGGGAAATATTGGAGGACTCTTTGTTCATTTTTTCGTCGCTATCGTGCATTTACCGCGGGCCGGCCGGACTGCAAAGTAACCGGCTTTCATCGCAGGAAAGCAGATAGACGAATACAGGCGACACCCATCTGAACCGGCTTGATCGCGACGATGTAGTATCCTTTTCGCAGGATTTCCCTGTACGCGGCATATCTGGACGTCTTCGATGGCGGTCAATCGATCCCGGTGGGGGAGGCCCCAGGGGAACAGCATGAGGGGCTTGCTTCTGGCATGGGCATGCGCGTGTATGCCATCGATTGCCACGGCGCAGGGCGCGTTGACCGATCCCGCGCCTGGGGCCTCAGTGGTCGCCCAGGACTATCTGACCGAAGCGAAGCGTGTCATCGACGCCGCAGCGCAACCCGCCCCACCCTGGAACGGACCACGAAACGGGCCGCGCGCCGCATCTGGAAAACGCATCGCCGTCGTCGCCGAGGATCTGCGCAACGGCGGCATCCTCGGCGTGGTCGACGGTGTGCTGGAGGCGGTCAGCGTCATAGGCTGGAACGTGAAGATATTCGACTCCGGTGGCATGCCGGACCTGCGGTTGAAGATGCTTGCGAATGCGCTGGCAAGTCGTCCGGACGGTCTGATCATCGTCGGCGGCGACGCACGCGCCCTGCTGCCCGCACTGCAGCAGTTTGCCGCGCGGAACATTCCGATCGTCGGCTGGCATGTCGCGGCACACGCGGGACCGGTGCCTGGCACGCCCGTGGCGATGAACGTGTCGACGGATCCGCTCGAGGTCGCGCGCGTTACCGCGCTGGCGGCCATCGCGCAGTCCGGCGGGCATGCGGGAGTGGTCATCTTCACCGACAGCAGTTACCGGATCGCGCAAGACAAAGCGGATGCAATGGCTGCCGTCGTTCGCGCGTGCAGCGGCTGCACCTTGCTCGAAGTGCGCGACGTAGCAATTTCGCGCAGCCAGGAACTGATGCCGGGCACGACACGCGCCTTGCTCGCGCGTTATGGCAGACGATGGACGCATGCGCTGGCGATCAACGACATCTACTTTGACTACGCCGCCCCGGTACTAACCCAGGCCGGAATGCCGAACACCGCCATGGTCATGTTGTCGGCCGGCGACGGCAGCGAGTCTGCCTTCCTACGCATCCGGACGGGCACGTTCCAGACGGGCACAGTGGCCGAGCCCCTGAATCTGCACGGCTGGCAGCTGGTCGACGAGATGAACAGGCTCTTCGCCGGGGAACGCGTCACGGGTTATATATTTCCGGTTCATCTCGTGACGGCGGATAACATCGCCGTGGACGGTGGCAATCACCTGCTCTACGATCCCGCCAACGGCTATCGCGATATCTATCGCCGCATCTGGCAACGCCCGTGAAACTTCCGCTTCCACAGTCGCTCACCGCGCAGTTCGCGCTCGTGGTTTCGTGCCTGGTCGCCCTGGTGGTCGCGGTCGGGGCCACGACCATCTATTCGTTGGCCGGTTCGGCCCACGCGATCGGCCAGTTGGCCGAAGAGCGACTGGCGCGCCTGCAGGATGCACAGGACCTGGCGCAGCACACGGTGAAGATCGAACGCCTTGCCTTGCAGTTATCCAGTGACGATACGGTTGGCGCCGTGCGCGAGACGCACCGGCAGGTCATCGAGCAGCTGGCATCCTTCGACCGCCTGGTGGACCGCCTGGCTTCCGGGACTGTGAGCGATGGCGTCGGTGTCGACGCGCTGGAGATGCATCGATCGAGCCAGCGCTTCCGCAATACGGCCAACATCGCGGCGCAGGTGCGCGAAACTGCGCTGGGCACCGGAGCCGCGTCGGACTCTGCGCCGCGGCCCGGCGTGTCATTGGCGAGCCTCGACGATGATCTGCGCCGCCAGGCTGACGCCCTGGCCATCGCGGCACGTCAGCAATCGGACTATTACACGCGCGACTACCTTGAAGCGGTGCGCAATGTTGCCGAAGAGTCGGACCGCACCCGTAGCTGGGTCATTGGCGAAGTCGCAGTGAGCCTGCTGCTCGCCTGGCTGATCGCCCGCGTATTCCTCGGTCGCCACGTCGTCGCACGGCTGCGCCAGGTCAGCCACACCCTTCGGCACGGTGACGTCGACAGCGCGCAGGCCGGCGTCCCCGTGCACGGCGGCGACGAGATTGCCGACATGGCGCGCGCCGTGGAACAGTTCCTCGAAGACCGGCGTCAGCGCAGGCAGGCCGAGGATGCGGTGAAGGAGCTTAACGCCGAACTCGAGGCGCGCGTCACCCAGCGCACGGCCGAACTCAGCACGGCGCTTGCAGGCCAGGCGGCCGAGATCGTCGAACGCCAGCATGCCGAAGAGGCTGCGCGAGCAAGCGAACTCTTCCTGGACAGCATCATCGAGAACATCCCGGACACGATTTTCGTCAAGGATGCGGCGACGCTGCGCTTCGTGCGCTTTAACAAGGCGGGCGAACAACTGCTCGGCTATCGGCGCGAGGAACTCATCGGCAAGTCTGTCCACGAGCTGTTTCCGGCGCAGGAGGCCGAGTTCTTTGCGCTGAAGGACCGTGCGGTGCTGGAGTCGCGACAGATGGTCGATGTGCCGGAGGAGCCGGTTCAGACGCGTCATGGACCGCGCCTTGTGCACACGATGAAGATCCCGATCGTCGACGTGCGCGGCGAGCCGCAGTTCCTGCTCGGGATCTCACGCGACATCACGGAGCACAAGCGTGCCGAAGAGGAACTGCGGCGCCATCGCGAGCACCTCGAAGACATGATCCTGGAGCGAACGGCTGAACTGGCTGTCGCCAAGGAACACGCCGAGGCGGCCAACCAGGCCAAGAGCGACTTTCTTGCGCACATGAGCCATGAGCTGCGCACGCCGTTGAATGGGATTCTGGGCTATGCGCAGATCCTCAGACGCGACAAAAGCCTCGATCAACGACAGATCGACGGACTCGCGGTGATCCAGCGCAGCGGCGAACACCTGCTTACACTCATCAACGACATCCTGGATATGGCCAAAATCGAGGCTGGAAAGATGGAGTTCAACCTCTCGGACATTCAGCTCGACCGGTTCATCTATTTCATCGCCGAGACGATTCGGGTGAAGGCAACGGAAAAGGGCCTGGACTTCGCTTGCGAGATGGCGCCCGATCTGCCGGCGGGCGTAAGGATCGATGAAATACGGCTGCGCCAGGTGCTGCTCAACCTGCTCTCCAATGCAATCAGGTTTACCGAGAAGGGGAGCGTGAGCCTGCACGTCAGTTTCCAGCAGCCCGGCCGGCTGCGTTTCGAAGTGCAGGACACCGGCATCGGCATAGACGAGGCGCAGCTTGAGGCGATCTTCCGGCCTTTCGAGCAAGTGAGCGACGCCCCGCACCGGCTTGGCGGCACGGGGCTGGGCCTCGCCATCAGCCGGCACCTTGTGCGCCTGATGGGCGGCGAGATCCATGTGGAGAGCCACCGCGGAGCTGGCAGCGCCTTCTCGTTCGAGCTCGATGTCCAGGTGGTGGTACCTCAGGTACCTGTTGTTCCGCCCGAACGGACGATCAGCGGATACAAGGGTCCGCGCAAGACCGTCCTGGTCGTGGATGACGTGGCGGAAAACCGTGCCGTGGCGGTCGATATGCTTGGCCCGCTCGGATTCGACACTGCCCAGGCCAGTGATGGACTGGAAGCTTTGGAGAAAGCGAAATCCCTGCGACCGGCGCTCGTCCTGATGGATGTCGTCATGCCCGGGATGGACGGGCTCGAAGCCACGCGCCGCCTGCGCCAGATGCCGGAGTTCCGCGATCTGCCTATCGTCGCAGTCTCCGCTGGCGCCGCGGGGACCGATGCGGCGCAAAGCCTCGCGGCCGGTGCAACTGCCTTTCTGCCAAAACCGATCGACTTCAGCAGGCTGTTGTCACAGGTCGCGGCCGTCCTGAATGTCGAGTGGAGTGACGAACTTCGGGAGGCGCAAGCCACCGAACAGGGCCGAACAGCCATACCCGCCGCCGCTCCTTCCGAAACCTTGATCGCGCCGCCGCCGGAGGAGATCGAAGCACTACATCACCTGGCGCGACTCGGCGACATGCGTGCCATCGTGCAACACGCCGCACACGTAACCGGGCTTAACGAGCGCTATCGCCCTTTCGGCGATCACCTTTGCCGCCTGGCAAAGGGTTACCAGTCCAAGGCAATCCTGAGCTTTGTCGAGCAATTTCTGGAAAAGAGACAAGTCCCATGATCGCGACCGCAGACCCAACTATTCCCGCGTGGACATCCTCCACTTTGCGAGCATGGGCTGCTTTCAACGGGTTGTCCGGCAACGTCGAATGACGACCTCCAGCTGGGCTGACCTGATATTGGTACGGCTACCGTGATCAACTTCGCCTTGCTATCGCCAATCTCAGTTCCGCGATCCGTTTCTCAATTCTCAGGATGTCGTCTTTGGGCAGAGCTTCTCCAACCCATAACTTATAGTCCAATAGTTCCCGAAGACGTACTTCGGCTGGGCTATCGTCTCTATCGATAAATATTACATCATGAGGCGTTATAGCTCGCACAACAAAAGCTGGCCGGCTACTACGCATCGGCCGGAATGATTTTGAATGAACCCCTTTCGTCACGCTTAAAGGATGAAATTCACCGATCATCAATCCTGCCTCCATAAAAACGGGCTTCGACATCGAATGCGCCTCGTCTATATATTTCGAATATTGATCTTCTTTCAGACCATTCAAGAATATGCATACCGAAAAAAGTCGCGATTTTCCAGGCGCGCAGGCAAACAACCGATGGTAAAGCGTGGGCAGCCTTTCTAATATCGAGAGGAAAACTTCGAATGGCAGTTCTTTTACATCCCATGTACAAAAGACCAATGATCCTTCGTCATGAACTGGCTTGGTAAAAGGGCAAACCGCCCCACGACGGCCCAGTTCAGCATGAGGCCTCATGATAAAACCCGCAAGCCAGTCGAGACCCGATTCAAATACCTTTCTGGTAAATTCGTCTGGGACGGATTCGATGTCTGTCGATAAGCATGCCGACCGCTCTATCTTTTTAATTTCAGAATCAAACATCGAGAGGAAAGATCCGCACGCTTCAATATCGGTCACCATGATCTAAACCGTCGATTTATTGAGAAGAAAAAATGCACGATGTGCAGGCGGCGCGTGTCAAGATACTTGTCGCCTCAGTCATGCAGCCAAGGGCTGTTTGTTGCATGAAAATGCAGATTTCAGTCCCTTTCGTCCTCTTGCGTCCGGTCCGGTAGTCCGTGTTGCTGCGCGTCTTCGATGCAGGGGCGGAACTGCGCCGTCATCGGACAGCTTTGCGCGGGCCGGTTTGGAGCCACATCCGGTGTAGCGAACTCATGTGTAGAGCTGGGGCGCGCAAGACGCCGGCGCGCTCGGCATCGAGCGTCCTCTCGTGCAAAAATTCCTCGAAATGAGCCATCACGACGTCACGCGCTGTGTGCGAGAACAACGAGTGATCCACTTTCTCCAGTATCTTTGCCGTAACGTTCGTCAGCTTTCCAAGTTCGCTACCGTTCGGTCCAAAACGGATCGCCAGTTCATCCAGCCCCGCATCGAGCGAGCCGTACACCAGCGACGTTTGCACGCCCTTGCGCTCGAGGTCCATGATGAGTTGGCGGATAGCACCCGTCGAGGTGTTCACGCCCAACCTGCCTTCGAACGGACTGCTGGCGAGCGAAGTCAGGCGCACGTACCAGCGGCGTCCCAGCTCCACGGCGATCGCACGCCCATTTGCCCGGCCGGTCAGCAGCCGGAGCCACTTTTCGGGGTTGCGGATCGAACGCCAGTACACCCGACTCGATTCGATATGGTGAGCGCCCGGCTTCGTTTGCGGGCCCCCCCAAAAGAAAAACGGCAGGTTGACCGACATGCAGCCCACCACGCGAGGATGCGCTAACGCCGTATGAATGCTGACGTATGCGCCCGTGCAGACGCCGAACGTGACAACCTCCGGGTATCCGGCCGCCGTCAGCCATTCCACTCCCGCTGTCGCGTCGGTGACCGAATGACGGGCGTACACGGCTTCGAGCGTCGGCGAATCTTCGTGATGAAGACTATCGCCGAGGCCGCCCAGGTCCATGCGTAACGAGGCGATGCCTTGCCCCGCAAGCCGTCGGGCCATCAGGACGGCAAGCCGTCCGTCGCCGACGCGATGAACGCCGCCCGTATTGACGAGCAGCACAGCGGGGGCGTGCTCCTGCGCGCAGCGCGGCTGGCAGAATACGCCGACATAGCGCCCGCCTCCGAACACGACAGGTGTCTCATGACCTGCCGCAAAATCGATCCGTGCATCGGCGGCCGGTGCAAGTATCTCCACCGCCGGCGTCGCCGGCGTGCCGGACTGAAAGCCGAGCCACTCGAGCACACTGTCGAAGGCTCGCCGAGGCGGCACGCTGAACCGTGGGTCGACCAGGAACTTGTCGTACTCGGGAAAAATCTGCACGTCCGCGCTCACACCATGACCACGATAACACTCGACCAACTGGCTCATGGGTACGCTGTCGCAGCTATCATGCAGCAGCACACGGGGCGCGGCGGGCCGCCCGCGCTGTACGAGGTCGACGGCAGCGAGTTGCTCGAGCGTGTCGGCATACAGCTGGAATCCGAACGCGCCCACGGCTCGACCGTCGTCATCCGCTTGAGCTCCTTCGCGGCCGTTTGGGGTCTTGAGCCAGCTCTGATGCTGCAAGCCCAGCTCCCGAATATAACGCTTGCCAGCGATGACGGGCGCCATCAAAACCAGGCTATCGACGTCGCCCAGTTCTTCGGCCGCGAGGACTGCCAACGTCGCCCCCAGACGCAAGCCGCACAGGATCACGCGTGTTATGCCGGTCGCAGCCCGCAGATACTCCGCCGCAGCCTTGATGCTGTCGATCCATGCGCGAAAGCGCTGCGGGTCTTCCTCGTTGCCGTCCGAATCGCCGGCTCCCGGATAGTCGAAGCGCAGAACGGGAATACCGCCCGCCACCGTCAGTGCTTCTGCAAAGTCGCGCCAGCCGCGGTGCACGCATAGCGCGTCGTAGCCGAACGGGCTGCACAGCACCATGCCCGTCGTGGCCCCGCCGCGTGCCGGCAGGTGCAGCGACCCGTAACAGCCACCAAAGGTGACCGGCCTCATTGCAGGATTCCCTGTCATGGCTACCCCCGCGTCACCCACTCGTCCTGTACGAACGGTGCGAGCGCGCTCACGAACGAATCGATACATCGAAACAGGTCAAACGTAATCAACTCTCCCGGTATCTCTATGCCCAGCGCGTCTTCAACGGCCAGCATCACACGAATCGTGCCGAGCGAGGACAAGCCAGCGGCGTAAAGGTTGTCGAAATCGCTCAAGGTTTCGACCGGCACGTCGAGGCATGCGGTTTCTGCAAGAATGCGGCGCAAATCGGCTTTCATTGGCTCCCCTATAACGCCTGTTTTTTTCAGGCATGACATCAATGCACTCATGCGCGGCGATGGCTGGCTATTCCTTGCTGGGATCTGGCACAAACCTCAGGCGGCAACCTCGCCGCGTGCGCACTGTCCGGCGAGAGCCATTCTGTCGATTTTCCCGTTCACGTTAAGCGGGAACGCATCGATGGCAACGATCCGTTGCGGCACCGCGTAGACCGGCAAGCGTTGCCGGCACGCCCGCAGAACCAGCGCGATCTCAACCCGGGCGTTTGCCACGAAGGCGACGAGGCCGGTGGCTCGCCCGACTTCATCGAGCGGCCACGGGATCACCGCGCACAGCGCAGCATGGCTGCACGCTTGCACGACATGTTCGACTTCTTCCAGCTCGACCCGGTTGCCGCGAATCTTGACCTGCGTATCGAGACGTCCCTGAAACACGATTCCGTGTTGCGTCGTTGCGCGCGCGGCGTCGCAGCTTCGATACCAGCGTTGCCCACGCCGGCCCGGATAAGTCTTCGCCACGAACCTGCTATTGCCGGCTTCGTCAGGCGACAGATAGCCGCCGGCAAGCTGCGGGCCACCGATCAGCAACTCGCCCGTCTGCTGCGCGGCGACCGGTTCGAGCCCGGCATCCACGATCATCAGTTCCACCCCAGGAAGCGCCCAGCCGAGCGGCATGACCGTGTGCTGCGGATCGTCGAGGAATCCGGCGGTGACCTCGAAGCACGTGCAGGCGATGGTCGCTTCGGTCGGCCCGTACATGTGCAGGACCCGGCTGTTCGGCGCAGCGCGCATCCACGCCAGCGCCAGCGAGCGAGGCAACGGCTCGCCGCCGAACAGCGACATTCGAACACTTGGGAAGGCACCCGGCGTCAGCTTGCGCATTTGCTGCATGAAGCCGGCCACGGACGGCACGCTGTTCCAGTGTGTAATCTCGTGACGCTTGATGAAGTCCGCGTTATAGACAGGATCGACGGTGTGAGGCACGTACAGGCAGCCGCCGTTCGCCCAGCAGACAAACATGTCGTGCACGGACGGATCGAAGCTCAGCTCGCAGAACTGCACATAGCGCGCATCGCGCGCTTTATCGTCAAGTTGCAATTGGCCCGTCACATACGCATCGGCGTTCGCATGCGTGATCGGCACGCCCTTCGGCGCGCCCGTCGAGCCAGAGGTAAAGAGTACGTAAGCGACGTCGTGCACGGTGCCCCGGTGTTGCACATACGGCGCGGCTGGCAACGACGACAGAGTGGCGGCAACGGAGGGCAGATATGGATCATCCGCGTCTTCGTCGAGCACGAAGATCTGCGGGCGTTCGTCGAGCAAGGACAGCACTTCATCGAGCGACGCGGCACAACGCCGATCGATCAGCATCAACGGCGCACCGGACTGCTCGATGATGGCGGCGATCCGCGTAGCCGGCATCTTTGGGCTGAGCGGCACATAGGCCATACCGGCGTCGAGAATTCCCAGCACGCCAACATAGGCGGCGACGCTGCGATGCGCAAACAGCAAACATCGGCGCGCGTCGCTGGTCCGTGCAACCGCTGCCAGTCCCGCAGACACGCGACGCGCCCTGGTTTCGATTTCGCCGTAGCTGTAAAGACGCTGATCGACCCATAACGCGGGGCTGTGCGACTGGCTCGCGGCAGAATCGAAGAAGAAGGATTGCAACATCTGACGCCCTCCGTCATTCTCAGAAAGACAGGAACCGCCGCAAGCACTAACGGTGTCAGCGGCATGCCACCCTGTTATCCGTCGACGAACCTCGCAGGTAACCTTCGCTGCCGACAGCCGGGCGGGCCAATTGCTTGCGATTAAGCATAGAGTGAAGTGGATCCCATGGTCAAGACGGAGTCTTGTAACGAGATGTGAGTCTATTTATTATGGACTGCGAAGTTAAGCGCACGAGCATGCCTCCGCCAGCCGGCCTTGCGCCACGCACCTTGAACTGGCCGTCTAGTTGGGGCTCCGCCCCCTTTGGCCAAAGGGGGGCGAACAAAGAGAACGCCACAACGTAAGATGAGACGCCAGGATGTAAGAGGGCACGAGTAGTCTGGCGCGGTAGAGCGTTGTGGCCGCAGTCGTTGCCGATGCTTGCGCCTGAGCGCCTAAGCCAGTTGATACAGCGAAGTCAGCACTGCGGCTAGCTCAACGAGTCTGGGACGGGAGGGCGCCATGGTCACGTGGACACCTCTTGCACGACATGGTTATCGCACTCCTGCTCAGGACGTTAGTACACCGATGGTTTGACACCACGGCCCACTTGTTGAGGCGACACTTAGCGCCCGATGGTTGATGTCTCAAGCCCTGTGTTCTTCCCACTGCTGGTCCGGTGCAATGTGAGAGCCAGCATCGATATGGAAATCGGCATCAACCGACAGGCAAGCCGCATGCTGATTCCATCAACACGGCGAGCGCGATGCCGAGTCCCTGCACCCGCACCCGATTTTTCGAACGCTGAGTAGCCGTTGTTCGAAATCGTCTGGATCAAGCGGGTTCAGATGGGCGTCACCTGCCTTCGTCCCGCAGCTTTCGTACGATGAAAGCCGGTTATTTTGCGGTCCGACCGGCCCCGCACCAAATTCACGATAGCAGCGAAAAAATGAAAAAAAAGTCCTCCAATATTTCCCCCTGCGCCCTGTCTGCGTTGGACGATTCAATTTTTCTGGAAGATGAATTCTTCATACCTGGATCCTGCTATGACCTCCTCCGTGTCGAGTGCCGCAGGCGCTGATCAAGAACCACAAGCCGCTTTCGCCTGCACCGCCTTGGTCCGGGAGTTATTGACTGGTATGGTGCGCTACATGTACCGCATTCTGAAGGCTTGGTTGTCGTGCCGTAAGGCTGACCTGGTAATAGTTTTTGTCCGCCTGAACCGGCTATGAATGGCAACTGCTGACAGCGCACAGATTGTCTATGTGGACGACCTGGATAGGCAGAAAGGGAGAGAAAACAAACGCGTTACAGTATCCCGTTGCTTGATCGTTCGAGAAGGTTTCGATGAATGCGTTGGGGTCCGGTCGGTTGTGTGCCGCAATGTGAGCGGTGATTACGTCGGGTAGTGCGTGGGTGATGTCTTCCATCGCGTTCTCCAAAGGTGTCCTGAAACCAATGATCGGACGCAGGTCTGTCAGTTCCTGTCAGAAGCAGTCCTGCCGCGCCCGGATCTCCTGCCGGCGACGGTTTACAATGGCCAGGAGCTGATAGCAATCCGTCAGTAGCTTAGTCATTTCTGAAAGGGTGCGAGGCATGTCGCGTTCGGGACGGCTCCTGGGGTTGATGGAGATACTGCGCACCAGGCGACGCCCCGTGACGGCCGCGCAACTTGCGGTCGAACTTGCGGTGTCCGAGCGAACGATTTATCGCGACATCGCTGAACTGACGGCGCAGGGCGCTCCCGTCGAAGGCAGCGCGGGCGTGGGTTATGTGCTCAAGCCGGGCCATTTCCTGCCGCCCCTGATGTTCGCGCGCGAGGAAGTGGAAGCGATCCTGCTTGGGCTGCGCTACGTCGACCAGCGGGGCGACGACGTGCTCAAATCCGCTTCCGCTGCAGCATTGGCGAAGATCATTGCGGTGCTGCCGCCGCTCGCGGGCGCCACGCTCGACGCGCCGCTTGCAATGCCGGGACCGCCGGCGCCGTTCTTTCCTGATAACGTAGTCGAACTCGACCGCTTGCGCGCGGCGATTCGTGCACAGTGCCGGCTCGAAATCGTCTATGCCGATGCGGCCGGGCGTTCCTCGCGGCGAGTGGTCTGGCCGGTGCAAATCGGTTTCATGGACAGCGCGCGCGTGCTTGCCGCATGGTGCGAACTGCGTGAAGCATTTCGCACGTTCCGGACCGACCGAATTCTCGAAGCGAAAGAAGGCGCGCGCTATCCGGGACGTCGTAGCGAGCTGATGCGGGCGCTGCATGCGCACCTGACGCTTTCCGCTCAAGCACAGCCTTCTGACAGAAACTGACAGTTGCTTGCGCGTCACTGTCCGTTTTCCAGCTCATTGATGGAGTGGTCGGTATCCCCACGAGGTGTTCGGGAGACGTCATCGACTAACATCATCGGCGCGGGCTCCTGGACGTTCGGGTTCCCCGCAATGCGCAACGATGTGCGGTGCGCGTGCCGTCTAGCGGAATGGAATGCGCTAATGGGCGGTAACGACGTGGCACAGACCCGATCCATACCTTGATCAAGATTGAGGATACGTCTATGAAAACCTCCTTCCTGAATGGCTCGACTGCACGCAGCGTCGTCGCCGCGTTGAGTCTCGCGATCGCACAACTGGCGAACGCCCATGCCTATCCAAAGCGTCAGGTGCCGCCCCCTGGGGCTAGCATGTCTGTTTCGCCAAAGGAGGTGTCGATCGATTTCGACGACGGACTCGAAGCGGAATTTAGTGCGATCACGGTGACGGATGCACAGCGCAGGTCCGTGACGCTTGGCAAGGCGATAGTCGATTCATCGAACCCGAAACACATGTCGGTGATGCTGAACCCGCTCACGCCTGGTGTGTATACAGTCACGTGGGTTGCGGTCGCCGCCGACGGGCATCGCACGGAAGCCGAATACACCTTCACGGTCAAATAGCGGCGATCTCGGTCGGTGTTGTGCTTGCATTAGGAGTTCAGCGATTCTTTCTGCAATCTTCGACGTTCAAGTCCGTTGTGCACTTCGCCCGCGATGGAAGCGCCGACGGTCGCGAATGCAGACGGGTGATGACATTGGCGCACCTGCGCCCGATGAACGCCTACATGCCGAGGAGGCGCTCAAATTGCGCGGCTTGTTCAACGTGGCCCTAAAGGAATTCGCTGCTGATGTCGACGCTCGATCGCTGGCCGATGTGGTGATAGTTCTCCTCGAGCCATACCCTGGCCTCGGTCCGTCCCTTATCACGCAAAGAGCAGAGAAAGTTCCAGTCGGCGTTGTACTTGCTCGACACACCGAGTGCGGCCATTGTCTGGTCGGACCGAATCGAGTGGATGAACATTTCCTTCATCCCGCCGGGTTCAACCTTGCCTTGCTGGATCAGCTCGGTTACGAAAGCGATTGCGCGCATCTCACGCATCAGTGACGAATTGAAGCTCACTTCGTTCATGCGGTTGAGGATATCGGCCGGTCTGGTTGGTACGCCGGGGCGCACAATCGGATTGATGTGGACAATCACTACATCGTGTGTTTCGCAGTTATAGATCAGCGGGAAAATTGCCGGGTTACCGACATAGCCTCCGTCCCAGTAATATTCGCCGTTGATCTCTACCGCCTGAAACAGGGTTGGGAGACAGGCCGAAGCAAGCACAGCCTCCATACACAGTTCATGGCCAGAAAAGATTCGCATTTTGCCGGTCTCAACATTAGTTGCGCATAGATATAGATGGATCGGGCAATGTCTGCGCAGCGCGGCGAAATCGACATGTTGGTCCAGTATCCTGCGAAGCGGATTCATGTTGTGGGGATTGAACTGGTACGGTGACAGGATGCGAAGAACGATGTCCGCCAGTAGGTACATGGGCGAGTGGTCCAGTCCGAACGTGTGGGTTCCTCTTAACCACGGTATCTTGCCGAAGGGATCGTAGCTTTCCGCCGATTGTGCAACGGCGCGCCAGAAGTCGTGCAGCGCCTGGCGCGCGTCCTCGGAATCACCCGTTAGTAGACCGTGGGCCAGCACGGCGGCATTCATCGCACCTGCACTGGTGGCGCTGACGCCTTCAATCAAAAGCCGGCCGTCTTCCAGCAGGCGGTCGAGCACGCCCCAGGTGAACGCTCCGTGCATCCCGCCGCCTTGCAGCGCGAGTGCGATCGTCTTCTGCGCGACCCGCCGTTTTCTGTTCTTTGTCGCCATAGAAAACCTCCTCAATGCCGGGTCCAGCCACGCCCCCGATTACCTACCCGTCCGTTGCGTCGCTGCGTCGCACGATGTCATGTCTCTACCGCTCGTGTCCTTAAGGCGAAACATATCGATTGAGCAACTCGAAAGTGGTGCCCTGAGACCGTGGGCGATGAATGGCTCTGCGTGTTCGCGGTTGTGCCCTCAGGCGAAAGCGGCAAGCTGACCCCGGACCAGACCATTTGTGCCTCTCTTGAACGACACGTCGGGTACGCCGGCAGCGCGCTCGGACGCCGCGGGTTGCCGGATGAATTCCGCCTGAATCCGCACGTTTACGTCGTCGCCTACGGCCGGGAACCATGTCGATAGTCCAAACCTCGCGCGGCTGAAATGGCCTTCCGCCGAGAAGCCGAGCGTGTCCTTTTTCGTCAGTGGATCGGGTGCGAAGCCGTTGAACGTCACGTCAAGCGTGACCGGTTGAGTGGTGCCGCGGATCGTCAGATCGCCGGTCAACGTGCCGCGTGCGTCTCCTGTGCGTTCGAAACGCGTGCTGACGAACCGGATCTGCGGGTAGCGCGCCACATCGAACATATCAGCGCCTTTGACGAGCTTGTCGAGGAGCGGCACATTGGTATCCGCGCTGGCGGCATCGATGGTCGCCGCGACTGAACTCCTGTCGAGCCCGCCTTCGTCCCAGTCGAGCTTTGCGGTCGCGCGATCGAAGCGCATCGTGAAGCGCGAATACCTGAAGTGATCGACGTCGAATGTAATGCTCCAGTGGTGCGGATCAAGTTCGTACTGACCTGGCGGCACTCGCGTTTCAGACTGGCTGACGGTATGCGTGACCACCCGGAGCGGCGTGCATGCAGCGACCATCGCGAGCACCGAAATCCACAATGCCCGCGCGACAATCGCATGAACGGAATGCTTCTTCATCGCTTTCATCCCTGTGCCCGACCAGCGTAACAAGAGCGCAGGCGATACGACCAACACTGGATCCAGTGAGCGTGCCGTTGATGGCCCCGCCAGCGCGGATTCGAATCAGCCACGTGACATGTCTGGATTCGGTGACGATCAGACTCCCGATTCAATGCAGCTAGCTATCTGCAGTGCATCCTGCACCAGGCCGGGTCGTGTTAACCCTCAATTTTTCGATGGCGGCACGACATAGGTCCTCACGCCGGCCAGTGGCGATCCGTATCCACCAGACTGCGCATTGTTCGGCAAACCATTGGCGAGTTGCGCACGCGGATCCGTCGGATTCAGATTCAGCTCTCCTGCCTGCCGATCACCGTGGGTGGGATACTCGCTCCCGCGTGCAGCCTGCGGCATCAACCGGGTGCTGTTCTCGGGCGCGTTGATATCGTCATATGGACTGAGACCTTGCGCCGCGACGCTGCCCGCGGCGATACACGCTACCGCTAGCAGGAGTCCTCTCAATGCCATCAGTGTTCGCGGCACGCTCGCTCTCCTGAAAACGTTTTTCATATCAGATTCCCTGCTCCGTGAAGATCGGTTTGACGTCTGGGTAGGAGGTTTCGGTGACGTTGTTCGGGCCGTTCGGCTATGCCTCGATCAGTTCATCAATTGACCTCCGCGCGGGTCATGTCTTGAGCAGCCGCGCCCGGTGACGCGAGAATGACCAGAGCAATGGTGACCGCGACAAACTTCTTCTCTGCAGATTCCTGAGCGTGATGTGCGATATGCAATGTAGACGCCGTTTCGTCGCTGAATATTCCCGCGTCTTCAATAAAACACATTTGACCGGCCGCAAAGTCAGTTCGCCGTCGGCTCGCCAGCATCGGGTGGCGGGTCGGTATTTGCCACCGATTCTGATTACGTCGCCGTGACGCGCGTGCCAATGCGATCCTGGTGCGCGGCCCCTTCAGCCAATCAGGGCGCGAACCGGTTGCGCCGACCCCACGACCACATTCGAAATGTGCGGCGGGCTGGAATAAAACGGACGACCTGGCAGTCTATGCATTGAATCCAGTCGGGAGACCCGTCGGATAGTCTGGCGGCCTACCTTCTGAATCTAATCGTGAGGGCACTATGTCGTCAGATCTTCCGTCCGATCCGTCGCGCCGCGGCGCGTTGAAATGTCTCGCCTTCGGTGGCGTAGGCACCGTGTTTGTCCTGGCCGGCGGTATTCTCACGCCGGTGGAATTAGCCCTCGCCGCAACGGCGAACGATTCGTCAGCTGCTTCGGGTGTTCCCCTATTCCTGCAGATCAGCGACAGTCATATTGGCTTCAACAAGGAAGCCAATCCGGATGTCGCGGGCACGCTCAGGCAGACGATTGACTTCGTCAACGCGATGCCGGTCAAACCGGCGCTGACGATTCACACCGGCGACATTACGCATCTTTCCAAACCTGAAGAGTTCGACCTCGCGGCCCAATTGATGTCGGGCCTGAATATCACCGAGTTGCATACGGTGCCCGGCGAACATGACGTGACCGACGGACCAGGGAC